>JBDKTH010001288.1:0-12734 GCA_039680305.1 Thermoguttaceae bacterium
AATGGGGGATCACCGAGAGGCAGACTTGATGACAGGTCGCGCATTCGTCAATGCACTGTCGCATGTCGTTGCTGAGGTGAGTCATGAGTACACTCCTTTTGAAGAAAGGACAACAATGAGCCGTAAAGGCGGCCACTCGCCGTTAAGGTAATCTGAGAGCCGACGAAATCTGTTTGATGCAAGTGTCGTGCCAGTTCCGCCCCCTCAGCATGCGATTGACAGGGCTGGACCAGCGCCTTGACAGGCAGGGAGATTCACTGGCAGAATGGCGGTGGCCCCGACGGGAATGGGGGGCGTGGGAACTTCGACGGGGAGGGGTTGAGAATCATGGGGCTCTACGACCGCGAGTACATGCGTGAACCGGAAGGCAGGTTCGCCTTTAGGGCATCGCCGCTTCAGAAATGGCTGATTGTGATCGCGGTGCTGGGCGTCGTGTCGTTTTTCGTGGCGAGGTCGGCAAACACGCCTATGCCCGGAAGGGCGGGAATTTGGGGCGAACCAGTCATGCACCCTCTCTTGGAGCCGTTTCAGGGAAAGTGGGTGTGTGATCAGGAACGAACCTACGCCGCCTGGAGGGCCCGGGGGATCGCCGAAGACGTGATTGCCCAGAATCGGGAAATCCTCCGGAAAATGCAAGAAGTCACGATGCCCGCGCAAGTGCAGCAAGCGTTGCGGTCGCGTGGAGTCACCCAGGAAGACCTCCGTGCCTCGTACGGGAAGATGCATCCCGACATTTCCTTCAGCGGCAATGTCGCGACCAGCGAGGGCGTTTTGAGTCAGGAATACCGTTTGTTTGCGATTCACACGCATGGCGACGGGATTTGCGCCAAGGCCTGGCATCACGAAGACCGGTTTGACCCTGGCGATATGAGCAAGTGCTATGTGAGGCTCGCGATCGTTGAGGGAGCACTTCACTTGCAGATGCGAATGAAGGATGGCCTGCCAGACCTGGACGATCCCGACCTGACGGGTACTCCGCCGGTGATCTCCGACTCCGCCGCCGACTGCCAGGCCGACGCTCCGCCCGGAACGGATTGGGGTGATTGGACGACGTATGTCTTTGTTCGAGCGTCCGGTGCAGGATCCTCGGGCTCCCCATGATCCGCTACGGCCCATGTAACTTGCGCTGGCGGTATTCCGTGGGCGTCAGACGGAGGCCGCTTTTGAACTGCTTGCTGAATTGAAAGGCATCGCAGAAGCCGCACGCCCGGGCAACCTCTTTCAGCCCGAGCTTCCGGTCTTCGAGCAGTTTGCAGGCCACCTCTAGTCGCCGGGCCATGAGATATTTCGCCGGAGGCGTGCCCACCGCCTGGACAAATCGTTTGCGAAAGCGGCTGTAAGAGAGGCCCATCTCGTCGGACACGGCTTGCCAGTCGACCCGTTCGGCAACGGGCTGCTTGTCCAACAACGCGGTGGCCTGGCTGAGCCAGAGGTTCTGGGGATGCGGACCCTTTCGCCGGCATCCCTCGGCCAGCACGTCGGCCAGGATCGCCTGCAATTGGCAGACCTGTCGAAGCACGTGGCCCGCGCGGCGCGTTGGACGTGAACGAATAAGCTCTTCAAACCGGTCCGACCAGCGGTCGATCGGCATGAGGTGATAGACCGGTTTCGCCGGATCAATGACTCTTTGTTGGCGCCAGAGATCGAACGCGGGCCCTTGGAAGTGTAGGGCGAATTCGCTCCACGGCTGACGCGGGTCGATGTCGTAGTGATACCCGTGACCGGGGAAGATCAACAGCAGGTTGCCGGGGCGCAACGGCAGGCTCAAGCCCGTTTCGTCGTGCAGTCGCGCGCGGCCGGCCAACACATACACCAACCCATAGGTGTTCCAGAACCGCATGGCCATCGGTCCGGTGGAGCGATAGTCGATCAAAAAGCCGCCGAGGGTCAGCCGCCCAAGGGGATGGACGGCCGTTTGCCGCAGCAGATCGCCACTCTTTCGCTTGCCGCCCATGCGAGCGTCACTCCTTCCCGGCCAAATTGTGCATGGGCAGGCCGCACAGTCGGTGGGAATCCCACGCGGCCGCCTGCCTGGCAATACAACTTAGCACGTCGGCACGCGGGAGCAAGACGGCCGAAAGCGTCCCGACCAAATTGCACATGAGATGGCCGTTCTGGCTATGGAGTTCTGGACGGCTATGGTGATACTAGAAGGCAGGGCGTTGACGAGGTGATTGGCGGCCAAAGGCCTGCGTCCGGTGCTTTTTCAGGAGACACCCATGATGAAGATACGCTCGAAGTCCTGGCGGAGAGTTTTGGCGGTGGCAGTGTTGATCGGATCGTTGTCGAGGGTCGCCACTGCGACGGGGAAAGAGATTGACCTGGTGGAAAACGGCACGAGCGCCTACGCGATCGTGATCGCCGCTGATGCGCCGCGTCCGGTGCGTACGGCCGCCGAGGAATTGCAGCGATATATCCGGGAGATTTCCGGGGCCGTGCTTCCGATCACGGCGGCCGCCTCACAGCCGACGGTAATCTCCATCCGACTGGCCGACGCGAGCGAACGGAGCCTGGCCGGGCAGGGCGAGGATGCGTACCTGATGCGGAGCGAGGACGAGAAGATTGTCTTGGTTGGGAACTGCCCACGATCGGCCCTCTACGCGGCGTATGCGTTCCTCGAAAGACACCTGGGCTGCGCCTGGTGCGTGCCGGGCGACGACACCGTTCCGCAACGCCGCACGATTCGGCTTCGGCCCTTTGACGACATGACTGCCGCCCCCGCCTTTTCCATGCGGCAAATTATTCTCTATCCGTACAACGCGGCCTTGCTGACCAAGAACAACATCCCACACACCGACTGGTTGACGAAGAACCGTATGAACTGGGCTCATCCGGCCCCCAACGCGCCCTATGTGTGGGAACGGACGCGGTCGCGCGAGGTGTTTGTGCCGGAGGTCGAAAAGCGGGGGCTGCTGCTGGAGGTCGGGGGCCACACGTTCAACACGTGGGTTCCGAAGGATCGCTACGCGGCCAGCCATCCCGAGTATTTCGCCCTGCTGGCCGACGGCACCCGGGCGACCGACGGCACTCACAAGGCCGGGCTGTGTCTTTCTCAGCCCGGGGTGCTCAAGACGGTGACCGAGAACATGATCCGCTGGCTCGACGAAAACCCCGAGGTCGACGCGGTGGATCTGTGGCACAACGACTCCTACACGTGCTGCGGTTGCCCCAATTGCACCGGCTCGGGACTTGCGGGCCAGGCGGCCAACGCGGCCTACACACGCACGTATATCCGCTTTGCCAACGCCGTGGCCGAGGAGGTGGCCAAGCGTCATCCGCGCGTGCTGATCAACTATCTGGCTTACGCCCACACGCTGGATTGCCCACCCGACGCGCCAAGGCTGCGCGACAATATCCTGCTCGGTCTGTGCCTGTTCCCTCGCCCCGGCCAGCGGACGATGCGGCCGATCGAGACGTCGCCGCAGAAGCTCGACACCAGGCTCCGTCAGCAGTTGGCCCTCTGGCCCAAACTGGCGAAGCACTTTTACGTGTACGAGTACTACACGGTCGGCCAGGAGTACAAGAAATGGTCGATGGTCTCGATGATGTGCCAGGACATTCAATACTTCCATCGACTGGGCATCCGCGGGATCTCTTCCGACCAATGGGGCCCCGGCTGGTACCCGCTGAACATGTACGCCTTCGCCCGGCTCACCTGGAACCCGGACCTGTCGCCCGAGACGATCATCGGGGACTTCTGCCGCGGCTACTACGGCGTGGCCAGTGGTCCGATGAGCGCCTATTGGAATCTTTTGGAAGAAGGCCTGCGCGAGTCGTGGCAGACGGACAAGCCGATCGACTGGCGCGACGCCCCGCGGCTGGAACTGGTCAAGAAGGCGCTGGCATCGGCCGACAGCGACCAGGTGAAACGGCGGGTCCGGGAAACGGCCGCGTTGCACCAGTTGGCCGTTCCCTGAGCGAGCGGGCGATGACTTTCCGACGATTGTTCTACCTCCGTGTGGGAACGCCAGGTCCTTCTTCGCGGTTTTCCTCCCTCGTGTCTTGACATCGCGCGAACCGGCAAGCTAGAACAGATTGTTCTACGATTGATCCACTTCCCCTCCCGAGATGCGGAACAATCGCGACGACGAAGAGCTGGCCCGGCCGATGGGCGTGGCGACTCAACCACAGGGAAAGGAACGCGAAGCGATGACACACCAGGGACCGCGGAACCGCCGGATCGGCCGCATCGCCGTCGGGCTGGCCGTTTTGAGTTTGGGTTTGGGCTTGGTCGGCGCACCGATGACGTGGGCACAAACGCCGGCCTTTACGGCGACCGCCCACGGGTCGCTCGAAACGTTCCGCGCCGAGGAGTCGCCACGCGATGGGGCCGCTTCGATCCGATTGTCGGCGGCACGGGGCGAGACGGAGAGTTTCCAGTTGGTCCTGACCAACCGCTCCGCCGAAGCCCTGCGCGACATTCGCATCTCGGTCTCCGGCCTGAACGACGTGGCGGCGACCGCCTTTGCGGCCGCGGCCGTCCACATGCCAAAACCGGGACGCACCGGCGGCGCGCCGGCGGGCCACTATTTCGACCTGCTGCGCCCGGTCGGCGGCGAAACGATCGCCCCGGGCCAATACCGCCCGTACTGGATCGACCTCAAGGTCGCGGCGACGGCCGCCCCGGGCATGCGGGAGGGGCAGGTGACGGTGACGACTTCCGCGGGAACGCAAGTCGTGCCGCTTCGCTTCCAAGTGCGCAACTTCCAGTTGCCGACGACGCCTTCGTTGAAATTGGCCTTCGCCTTTGAAACGAGTTGGATGGAGGCCTACTACGGCAAGCGGCTGACCCGCGAACAGATCCAGGCCGCGCAGGACGTGATGCTCGAACACCGGTTGGGGCCGTTGCCGATGTGGAACGCGGGGCCCGAACTGTTCCGCGACGAATCGCGGCTGAAGGAATGCCTGGCGCGCGGCCTGAATGTGCTCCTGCTCACGTGCGGCGGGGAGACCGACGCCCAGATTGAAAAGTCGCTCGACGCGCTCGAGCCCAAGATCGCCCTGCTGCGGCGGCTCGGCGCGTTGGATCGCACGTACCTTTTCGGCTATGACGAGATCACGATGTGCGCCCCGCATCTCATTCCCGCGATGCGCAAGGCCTACGAGCGGTTTCATCAGCGTCATCCCGAAATCCGGCGGATCAACACCAGCCAGCCCGATCCGCGGCTCAGGGAGTTCGTCGACATCTTTGTCGTGCCCACCTCGCAGTTCCTGCGGCCCATGGCGGGCGACAAAGAGATCTGGTGGTATTCGGTGGGCGCGGACAATCTGACCAACGAGCCCGATTTCCGGATCGATTTCCCGGCCGCAGCCCAACGCGGCTTCTTCGTGGCCGATTGGAAGGCGGGCGTCAAGGGGCATCTTTACTGGGCGGTCCAGCGTGAATGGCCGGCCAACAAGAACGTCCGCGACAAGAGCCACCCGGAAAACGAGTGGCGGACCGGGTACGAAAACGTCTTCAGCAAGGTGTGGGTCGAGGACAACGGCGGGGGCAACCTGTTCTATCCGACCCCGGCGGGACGCATGTGGCCGACGCCGCGGGTGAAGCGGATCCGCGATGGCGTCGAGGATTATGAGTATCTCGCCCAGTTGCAGGCGGCCGCGGCGGAGTTGGCGCGTCGCAAACCGAGCGGCGGGGAAAAGCCGTTGGCCCTCGCCCGCCAGTTGTTGACGGTGCCCGACACGTTGGCCTGGGTCGGCGCCGGCTGGCGCGAAGGGTGGAACGTGACCGAAGGCAACGAACCGGCCTGCACCATCACGACGCATCCGCGGGCGATCCACGGCGGTCGGCAGGCCCTCAGAATCCTCCCCGATAGCTCCGGCGTGGTTGTCACGCAGGATCTGCCCGCTGGGTCGGGAAAAGCGGGCGTCTTCTCCGGCTGGCTCAAGACGGACGACTTGACCGGCGAGGCGTGCCTGGTGGCCGAGTATCGCGACGCGCAAGGGCGAGTGATCCAAAGTGTGCGCAGCGAGCCCGCGACCGGCTCGACGGGGAAATTCGTAAAACGCCAGTTGGCCGTGCCCCCGGCGCCGCCGGCCGCGACAACGCTGCGCCTGGGGCTCAGCGCCCGCGCCAAAACGGTTTCGAGCGAGCCCAAAGCGCCCATGCAAAAGGCCTTTTTTGACGACCTGTCGCTTCAGGTGGGAGAAGCCGAGACGCCGATGGTCAATTTGGGCTTCGAAGCGGAACGACTGCGGTTGAACCTCGCCCCGACAGCGCTGTTGGCCTACCGCGAACGCGTGGCGGAATGCCTGGAACAGTGCATGCAGGCCCTGCGGTAACCGATCGCAGGCCGTTCAGCACTGGTGTTGGGTGGCATGCCGTCACACGGCGCAGCCGTGGGTCGGCATGTTGCTGGGCCCATAAGCATGCCGACCCGTCGCTGCGCTCCGTGACGGCATGCCACCCCGATCGCAGGCCGTTCAGCACTGGCGGAGGATCGTGGCGACCTGGTCGGCGGTCAGATCGCCGTGCTCGCCGAGGCGGGTGCCGCGCTGGGCAAAACGGTCGCCGATGCGCTCTGCAGCCTCGGCCGGGGAGATGCCGTAGTCGGCCAGGTGGGTCTTCATGCCCAGCGACTCGAAGAAGGCCACGGTCCGCGCGATCCCGGCCTCGATGGCCACTTGGGAATCGGCCGCCGTTTCATTCCAGACTCTCCGGGCGTACTGCTCCAGCTTGCCGGCCTTGCGTTTCTTCTCGTGACGCCAAAGCGCGGGGAGTACGACCGCCAGAGATTCGGCATGGTCGATCCCATAAAAAGCGGTCAGTTCGTGGCCGATCATGTGCGTGGCCCAGTCCTGGGGCACGCCGCAGCCCAAGAGACCGTTGAGGGCCTGCGTGGCACACCACATCACATTGGCGCGGGCGTCGTAGTCGTGGGGCCGGGCCAGGACTTTGGGACCCTCGTCGCGCAGCGCCAACAGGACCGCTTCCGCCTGGCGGTCCTGCATCGCGGCGTCAACCGGGTACGTCGCATACTGCTCCATCACATGGACCCAGGCGTCGACCACGCCGTTGCGGGTCTGCTTGGGAGGCAGGGACATCGTGGTCTTCGGGTCGAGGACGGCAAAACGGGGATAGACGTGTTCGCTGCAGAAGGCGAGTTTCTCGTTGGTCGACGTGCGGGAGATGACCGCAAAGGCATTCATCTCCGAGCCAGTAGCGGGAAGGGTCAAGACGGATCCCAGCGGAAGGGCTTTCTTGACCGGCGCCTGCTGGGTCAGGATTTCCCAGGGATCGGCGCCTTGGTAGCAGATGGCGGCGGCGATGAACTTGGTGCCATCGAGGACCGATCCGCCCCCGACCGCCAAGAGGAGGTCGATCTTTTCGCGACGCGCCAACGCGACGGCCTGCATGAGCGTTTCGTAGGCCGGATTGGGCTGGATCCCGCCGAACTCCCGCACCTCGTGGCCGGCCAAGGCCTTCATCACTTGGGCGTGGACGCCGTTACGTTTGATCGAACCGCCGCCGTAGGTCATCAGGACCCGTTGCTCCGGTTGGATCAGGTTCTTCAGTTCGGCGATCGAGTCCTGGCCAAATACGATTCGCGTGGGATTATAGTAGCTGAAATTGTTCATGGGCGCGATGCTTTCGACTTCGGGAGCGACTGTTCCGTGCAGGCTGTTGCGGGAGTATCGCACACCGGCGGTCGTGAAGCAAGACCGGAGGCCATGGGCCCGAAAGCGGGGCCAGGACGTTTCTCGTTGGCTGGAGCCGTGAAGAAGCGAGGAGACTGCGTGGCTTTGGCTCGTCGGATTATCGCTGGACCGGCTCTTGGCCGCCGGAGGCATGCTGGAGAATGGCCGAGAGCAGCGCGTCGGCGCCGGCCGCCTTGTGCACGTAGCCCACAGCGCCGGCCTTGCAGATCGCGACGGCCATGTCGTCGGCCTCGTGCATCGAGAGGCCGATGACCCGGGTTTGCGGCCTCGCTTCTACGATCCGCCGCGTGGCCTCGATCCCGCTCATGACCGGCATACTGATGTCCATCAAGACGACGTCCGGACAGGTGTCCAGCATCAGATCGACCGCCTGCTGGCCATCAGCCGCCTCGCCGACCACTTCGAGCTCGGCGTGTTCCCGCAGAAGGCCGGCGAGTCCCTGCCGCAGGATGGCGTGATCATCGGCCAAGAGGACGCGGATTCTCCCGGGGCGACCGGGGGCTTCCGTCGGTCGTCCGGCGGCGACTTCCGGGCGGCCGAGGACTTCGACGGCAGGCCGGCCCGGTGGCGAGCGGCGGGGGATGTCGATCCGCATGCAAGCCCCCTGGCCCGGGGCGGAGTCGATCTCCAGCCGACCGTCGACCAACTCCAGACGCTCGCGGATGCTGAACAGTCCGAAGCCTCCGGGCTTCTCCTGACGTTGCAGCTCGGTTGCGTCGAACCCGACGCCGTCATCGGCGACGCAGAGACTCAGGCGCTCTTCGCCCTGCCGTTTCAGTTCGATGCGGACGCGCGTTGCCTGGGCGTGTTTGACGATGTTCAGCAGCAGCTCGCGCACGGCCTGAAAGAGCAAGACCCGCGTGTCAAGTTCCTCGGGCTCGGCCTCCGGGGCAGCCTCCAGCGTGACAGAGAGCCGGTGAGTGTCCTGAGTCTGCCGGGCAAGCCACTCCAGGCCTCCGACCAGACCTCGATCGTAGAGGACCGGCGGGCTGAGCGCGACGGTCAACGACTGCGATTCCCCAATGGCCTGGTGCAGCAGATCGTCGATGGGGCCGACCATGGGGAAGAGGCGGCTGTCCTCGGCATGGTGCCGCAGGATGCTCAGTCGCACCCGGGCAGCCACGAGGATCTGCTGGAGCTGATCATGAAGGACCCGGGCGAGGCGGTGGCGTTCGCGTTCTTCGGCCTGCGTCAACTCGGCCGCCAGGCGTCGCAATTGACCGGCCCGTTGTTCGGCCAGGGCCGTGCGCTCGACCACTCGCTGCTCCAGCGTTTCGTTAAGCCGCTGCAACTCCTCCTGGGCCGTTTTCAGGTCGTGGATATCTGTCGCGGCGCCAAACCACTTGACGAGTTGGCCGTGCTCGTCGTGGATCGGGCGCGAGCGTGCGAAGAACCAGCGGTGCGTCCCCTCGGCGCCCCGCATGCGGACCTCGAACTCGAACGGCTCGCCGACGGATACTCGCTCCTTCACCAGTTGCAGCATGCGTTGGCGATCCTCGGGGGCGACGAACTCGGCCCAGGCGAACCCCTCGATCGAGCCCGGCAACATGCCCGTATACTCATAGAAGCGAGGGTTGAAGTAGGTGACCCAGCCGTCAGGGCTCGCGGAGTAGAGAATATCCGGGACGGTCTCGGCCATGGCCCGAAACTGTTCCTCGCTCTCGCGCAAGGCCCGCTCCGTTTGCCGGTGCTCTTCGATCTCGTGACGCAGTTCGGTCGTGCGCTGCCGCACCCGCTCCTCCAGGGTCGCGTGGGCTTCGCGGAGTTCGGCGTTGCGGCGTTCCAGGTCCATCTGCACACGGCGCAGGGCGAGATGCGTGTTGACGCGGGCGAGGACTTCGGGGCCTTGGAAGGGCTTGGTCAGATAGTCCACGCCGCCGGCCTCGAACCCGCGGAGCTTGTCGCGTTCGTCGCCCAAGGCACTGAGGAAGATGACCGGGATGGAGGCGGTCGAGGGCTCGGCCTTCAGCCGCCGGCAGACCTCATACCCGTCCAGCCTCGGCATGCGGACGTCGAGCAGGATCAGCGCCGGCGGCGAAGCTCGCACGCTGCGCAGCGCCAATTCCCCAGCGCTGGCCGGCCGCACCTGGTAGCCGGCCTCGGCGAGGATGTCGACGAGCAAGCGGAGGGTCGCCGGTGTGTCGTCGACAACCAGGATGTCCTCCCGTGGGGACGAGTGCGCATCGGCGGTCTTCATGAGTCTCCCCTTTTTGTCACCTGATCCAGCAGGGTCAACAATGATTTGTACTGGAAATTCTCCACCATGTGACGCAAGCGTTTTCCGACCGGCGGATCCCGTTGGCTAATCCGCGCGATCACGGCGAGGCTTCGCGGGCCATCCAGCAATTCTGCGGTCTGGCGAAGCTCCTCCAACCAGGCCGGCGGCAGTGGGCGCAACTGCTCCGCGCTCAGGACGAGCGTTTCGTTGGCGGTCGCCCCAGGCTCGGCGGCGTAGAGGAACTGCATCCCAAGTTGGCGCGTCAGGGCGCTGAAGATCTCTTCCTCCCGGTAGGGCTTTCGGACGAAGTCGTCGCAGCCGGCCGCCAAGATCTCGCGCCGCTCCTCTTCCAGGGCGTGGGCCGTCAGGGCGACAATCTTCGGGATCGCATTGGTGGAGCGGCCTTTGATGCGTCGCGTCGCTTCCACGCCGTCCATGACGGGCATGCGGATATCCATCCACACCAGGTCAGGATGCCACTGTTGACACATCGTCACCGCCTCCTGCCCGTTGGCGGCCTCGCGAAGCTCCAACTCCAGCGGCTCGAGGATCTCGCGCAAAAGAAGGCGGTTTTCCGGCTGATCCTCGACGATCAGCAGACGGTAGTGCGGCTGGCCGGGGGCCAGGCCGATGACCCGCCCGGCGATCGGCGCGATAGCAACCGCTTCCCTCGGGGCCAGCTTCACGGGAACCTCGATCGAGAAGATCGAGCCTTGGTCGGGTTGGCTGCGGACCTCGATGCGGCCCCCCATCAGTTCGACGTACTGCTTGCTGATCACGAGCCCCAACCCCGTGCCCGACTCGGTGGAAGGGCGATTCGCGAGTTGGACGAAGGGGATGAACAATCGCGAACAGTCTTCCGGGCGAATCCCGACCCCGGAGTCCTCAACCTCAAAGCGAAGGCGGGCCCGCTCGGGCGGCTCCCAAGCGAGCACCGACGCCCGCAGGATCACGCCGCCGTGCGGGGTGTACTTGACGGCATTGCCCAACAGGTTGAGCAAGACCTGCCGCAACTTGCCGGCATCGGCCGTCACGGTGCAAGGCAGTTCCGGGGCCAACTCGACGCTGAAGCTCAGCCCCTTTTCCAGCGCCTGCACCTGGATCAACGATTGGAGCACGCCGATCAACTGGTGCAGGTCGAAGCTGGCTTCTTCCAGTTGCGCGCGGCCGGCCTCGATCTTGGAAATCTCCAGCACGTTGTTGATCAGGGTCAAGAGGTGTTCGCCGCTGCGATTGATAAGCTCCAGGTGTTCCAGTTGCGCGGGGGTGGCCTGCGGCGAGGCCTGGAGGAGTCGGGAAAAGCCGAGGATGGCGTTCAAGGGAGTGCGAAACTCGTGGCTCATACTGGCCAAGAAGGCACTCTTGGCCCGGTTGGCCGCCTCGGCCGCCTCCTTGGCCTCGGCCATCACCTGGTGGATCTGCCGCTCCTCGGTGATGTCCTGATTGATCCCGATCATCTCGACTGGCTCTCCGTGGGCATCGCAACGGACTTCGCCAAAGGCGCGGAGGGTTCGGGGGCTGCCGTTGAGCGGGATCGTGCGAAATTCCAGGACAAACGGACTCTTTGCAATGATCACTTCCTTCACGCGGGCCTGGAAAGGAGCACGATCCTCGGAATGGACCCGCGACAGGAAGAGGTCGAACGGAACTGAGGACTCCCCCGGTGGCAGGCCAAACATCCGGTACATCTCCGCCGACCATTCCCCTTCGCCAGTCTGGAGATTCCGGCGCCAGCTGCCGATGTGGCCGATCTCCTGCGCCCGATCCAGATCGGCCGTGCGTGCTCGGACGAGTTCTTCGAGATGCTCTTTATACTGCTGAAGCTGCGCATTGGTTTCCTCGACGCGTTTCCGGGCCAGCCCCATCTCGCCGATGATGCGTGCCAGCCGGGCGAGGAAATCCATCAGCATCCGCACCTTTGGCTCGGAGACGATCGGCACCTTGGCCAAGGCGTCGCGATAGGCGGCCCTATCAAAGCCGAATTGTTCCGCCTGCTGGAGGAAGTACGCCTCGTCCGGCGGCTCAAAGAAGAATTGCCCGGTGAAGAAGTTGGCCACGTGTTCGCCGCCGACCAGGATCGGCACTGCCACATCGATCAGGCCGTTCCTGCAGCGATAGATGTTATACGCTTGCCCTGCCTGCAACTGGCCGGCCAAAGCGGTGTCGCTCTCCAGACATCGCTGCCGGGTCGCCGGGTGAGCCCGGTGAAAGAGGGAACAAATCCCCTGCCAGCCCGTCGCCGAGAGGACATTGCCTTCCAGATCAACAATGGCCGTCACCACGCCCGTGGCCGCGGTGAAGCTCTCGCATAGCGATTTCAGGTCGGCAACGTCGACCAGTTCGGCGAATCGCATCGTCGGCTCCTACGACATCGCGGTAATCGCGATTCCTCCTTGCCAGCAGTGCTGTCTGCAGGCGTCCCGAGTCGCACGACCAAGACCAGCAGATCCGCTGCTCGGTGTTCTGTCACGGATGACCAGAACGGCCGAATTATCACGTTGCATGAAGCTACCCGATGAGCGGGGCCGCCGTCCACAAACCAGCCCTAGGTATTCTGCGTTGATTATACGCCTGTGGAACGTTGCCCGATAGTCTTCGACCGATGTTCCCGCCCGGTTGCCTGGGGCATGGCGGAGCCCGCGCGTTTCGCCTGGGGGGTGTGGCGTTCCGGGGTGAACCGCATTACGATGGCGGGGGTTGCGGAACGCCGCAGGGATTTCTGACACGAAGGGACCGTAGGATGAGATTGGGCGGAGATTGTGGGCGATGGTTGGGTTGGATGCTCCTCGTGGGGACGCTCTTCGGCGCGGCTCCGGTGCAGGCGAAGGATGGGATTTGCGACTCGGTGGTGAAGATC
>JBDKTH010000601.1:0-3674 GCA_039680305.1 Thermoguttaceae bacterium
CCTTCCTTCGACCTTTGGCCTCTCGGCATTCGGGCTTGGCATCGTGGCGGGCCTCGCAAGCTCGGCCCGCCCTACGATATGTTTCCCAGACACACGCGAACTAGTGCACGCGATGGCCGGGCTTCGCGCCGTCGTCGGGGGAGAGGAGGAAGATGTCGGGGCCGCCGGCGCCGGCGGCTAGGACCATGCCTTCGCTCAGACCGAACTTCATCTTGCGCGGGGCCAGGTTGGCCACGCAAATTACCAGCCGGCCGACTAGGTCCTCGGGCTTGTAGACCTTCTTGATCCCGGCAAACACGGTGCGACGGTGCTCGCCGCCAAAGCTCACCGTGAGCTTCAGGAGCTTGTCGGCCTGGGGCACGTCCTCGGCGGCGACGACGCGGGCGACCCGGAGGTCGACCTTCGTGAAATCGTCGATCGAGATCGTTTCCGGCACCAGCGGCTCGGCGGCCAACGGGGCATCGCTATCCTGGGGCGCGGCCGCCGGGGCGGGCGCGGGAGTTCCTTGGTCCTTGCTGTCTTCAATCATGGCTTCCACCTGTTCACGACGTACGCGAGTCATCATGTGTTCAAACGTGCCTACGGGCTTACCCACCAGCGGCGTCTGCGACTGGTCCCAACTGCGGATCGGATCGCTCAACAGTTCGCCGGTCTGTCGGGCCAACCGCGGCAGCACCGGGGCCAGATAAATGGCCAATTGACGGAACAAGTTCAGGCCGATCGTGCAGGCGTCTTGCAGTTCGTTGCGCTTCGCGGGGTCCTTGCGCAGGGTCCACGGGGCGACCCGATCGATGAACTGGTTGGCCCGATCGCTGGCGGCCATGATGATCCGCATCGCCCGGTTGTAGTCGCCGGCCTCGTAGGCCTCGGCAATCTGCTGGCCATCCTGGGCGGCTTGGGCAAACAGGCCGCCGTCGTCCGGGTACTGGGCGGCCAAGCCCGTCTCGTGGACGAGCTTCGCCGTCCGGCTGGCCAGGTTGACGACCTTCCCAACCAGGTCGGAGTTGACCTTGGCGACGAACTCGTCGAGGTTCATATCGAGGTCTTCGATCCCCGTGCTCAGCTTCGAGGCATAGTAGTAGCGGAGATACGACGGATCGAGATGTTTCAAATACGTGGCCGCGCGCACAAAAGTCCCCCGCGACTTCGACATCTTCTCACCGTTGACGTTCAGGAAGCCGTGGATATGGACTTTCGTGGGCAGGCTGAAATTGGCCGTCTTGAGCATCGCCGGCCAGAAGAGCGTGTGGAAGTAGGTGATGTCCTTGCCGATGAAGTGGTGAATCTCGGTCTCGGGGTTCCGCCACCAGGCGTCGAGCTTTTCGCCCGTGCGCTTGCACCACTGCCAGGTCGAGGCGATGTAGCCGATCGGCGCGTCGAACCAGACGTACCAATAGTTGCCCGGGCTGTCGGGAATCTCGAAGCCGAAATAGGGGGCCGGCCGGGAGATGTCCCAGTCGCGCAGCGGCTCGTTGAGGAAGTGGCCTTTGAGGTAGTTGGCTATTTCGGGCTGGAGGTGATTCCCCTCTTGCGTCCACTCGTCGAGGAAGCCGTGGAGCTTTTCGATATTCACAAACAGGTGCGTGGCACTGCGGATCTCCGGCGTCGCTCCGGAAAGCGTGCTCACCGGATCGATCAGCTCGGTGGGGCTGTAGGTCTGCCCGCACCGCTCGCAGCTATCGCCGTACTGATCCGGGGCTTTGCACTTCGGGCAGGTGCCTTTGACGAACCGGTCGGCCAGGAATGTGCCGGCCACCGGGTCGTAAAGCTGGGTGACCTCGCTTTCCGAGACCAGGCCTGCGCTGCGCAACGCGGCCCAGATCTCGGCACAGAGGGTCCGGTTTTCCTCGCTGTTGGTGCTGCCGTAGTTGTCGAACTCGATGTCGAAGCCGGAAAAATCCTCGACATGGGCGGCCCGCATCCGGCCGATCAGGTCCTCCTCGGTGGCCCCTTCCGAGCGGGCCCGGATCATGATCGCCGTGCCGTGGGTGTCGTCGGCACAGAAATACATGCAACGGTTGCCCCGCAGCTTCTGGAAGCGAACCCAGATGTCGGTCTGGAGATACTCCACCAGATGGCCAAGATGAATATGGCCGTTGGCGTAAGGCAGGGCACTGGTAACGAGGATCCTTCGCGTCGTCATGGGCGGCATACCGGGTCGAGGGGAACAGCACCAAAGAATAGACATTGTAACGCGTTGCCAGGTTCTGGGGGAGGGTGTTCTTGGCCGGGGGGGTGGCAGGGTACGCGGTAGGCGCGAGCGCCCGCCTTCCTCCGGTCGCAAGCGACCGGGCTAAACAAGACTTGCACCAACCGATTGAACGGCATTGGGGCTGATCCAAGTCCCAATCCCCGTTCCGGGTGGTTTCCGGTCTACCCCGCCCTGAGACCAAGACCGTGTCCTCCGTGTACTGCCTATCGCCTACTTGCGAGTGCCGAACCAGCCGACGACCATCGGGGAAGTAACAGACGACACCCGAGCCTCTTCGCGGAGACCTCCCATGCACCACGGCCGTTTGCGACGTTTCTGCCTCGCAATCCTCAGTCTGACGAGTCTCCTGATGCTCACCGGAACGCTTCACGCCGCTGGCGACTCACAACCGGGCGTGGTTCGCAGCGAGCTGATCTTTGAGCAGGCGCCGTTCAAGCAGTGCCATGCGTCGACGATCGTCGAGACCGACCGGGGCCTGGTGGCGGCCTGGTTCGGCGGCACCAAGGAGGGAGACCGCGATGTGGGGATCTGGCTTTCGCGGGAAGAGAACGGCCGCTGGGCCGCGCCGGTTGAGGTGGCCAACGGCGTGGTGTCGTCCGAGGAGCGGTATCCGTGCTGGAACCCGGTGCTGTTTCAGCCCAAGAGCGGTCCGTTGATGCTGTTCTACAAGCAGAGCTCCAAGAAGCGAGGGCCGGGGCCGAGCCATTGGCTGGGGATGCTCACGACGTCCACCGACGGCGGCCGCACCTGGGCCAAGCCGCAGCCACTAGCCGAGGGCATCGTCGGGCCGGTGAAGAACAAGCCGGTGCAGTTGTCCGACGGCACGCTGCTTTGCCCATCGAGCACCGAGTACGACGGCTGGCGCGTGCAGTTCGAATGCACGGCCGACCTGGGCAAGACCTGGAAGGTCATCGGGCCGGTCAACGACGGGAAGACCATCGCGGCCATCCAGCCGAGCATCCTTTTCCATCCCGAGGGCAAGCTCCAGGCGTTGGGGCGCACGCGTCAGGGCAAGCTGTTTGAGATCTGGTCGGACGACGGCGGCAAGACCTGGGGCAAGATGACGCTGACCGATCTGCCCAATCCGAATTCCGGCACCGACGCCCTGACCCTGGCCGACGGCCGGCACCTGCTTGTCTACAACCCCACCGACCTGATCGCCGGCAAGTGGGGCGGCATGCGATCGCCGCTCAACGTGGCCGTCTCCAAAGACGGCAAGCAGTGGGAGGCCGCACTGGTGCTGGAAAACACGCCCGGCGAGTTCTCCTATCCGGCGGTCATCCAAACCCGCGACGGCCTGGTGCACATCACCTACACCTGGAAACGCCGAAGCTTCAAGCACGGCGTTCTCGACCCGGCGAAACTCGTCCTGCGTCCGATCACGGACGACCAGTGGCCGAAATAGCGTCGTCTGATGGGTTTTAACCAGCAAAACCGGTAAGGTAGGGCGGTGCCGAGCTTG
>JBDKTH010000802.1:0-6111 GCA_039680305.1 Thermoguttaceae bacterium
ACAATCCGCCGCTGCCACGCGTCGGTGACGCCGCCAAAATACGGCTCATTGCAGACCTCGAAGTAGAGGTTGTCGAACTCGTTCACCTCGCCGACGATCTTGCGGGTCACGGCCACCTGGACCTCGAGCAGGCGTGGGTGCTTGAGCGTGAGCACCTCGGTGCGTGGGCAGTCGCCCAAGCCGTTGATGTTGTTCGCCGCGTTCATCGGCGAGACGGTCCAAAGCTCGTCGTTGTAGAGCGGGCAGAAGAGATTCAACTCGACGACCACTCCCCGCTTCTGGGCGGCGGCGAGAAACTGGCGCAGCCGAGCGAAGTAGGCCGGATCGTAGCGGGTCAAGTCGAACTTGGGACCACCTTCGGCGCTGTCCGGCGGCAGGGACCGCGCCCAGGGACAGGCAAAGCGTTCCACCTTGGGGGCCAAGACGTTATCGGTGATCTTGAAGGACCCGGGAACTTCCCGGTAGGTGCCCGAGAAGACCCGGGTGTGATTGAGCCCGTCGGCGGCCAGGGCGTCGAGGTAGCGGACAAAGTCGAAGTCGAGATTCAGCACGGCTCCGTAATGCTCGCCGGAGGTGACCAGGAGCGTCGGTTTTCCTCGCCAGAGGAAGTAGCGGCCGTTTTGCGGATGCAGGGCAATCGGCTCAACGGCGGGCGTTTGACTCGCCGCGCCCGGGCCGAGCGACAGAAGAGCCGTAAGCAGAACCGTGCCGAACACCGTACATGCGCGATCCATGGTCTTCTCCCACGTGTTTCTCGCCGCCAGAACCCCGGCCTAATCGGTCAAGGTGAAGTCGAACTTTTTGTCGCCCTTTTCGGGAACCTCGGCCTTGAGACCAGACGTTGCGGCAACGCTGTATTTCTTTGGCAGGAGGTTGAGGGTAACCGTGGGTTTCGCGTTCGGGTTGGGAGCCATCGAACTCGGTTGGTTGGGATCGACCTGCTCGCCGCCCTCGACCTTGGTCTTGCTCACGGTGACCTGGTACTGGCCGGGAATCGCCCCATCGTTGTCGCCAAACGTGCTCAAGTGGGCCACGCCCTCCGCGTCGGTCGTTCCCCAGGCCGGACGGCCGCTTTGCGTCGGCGCGAAGGTCACGTGAGCCCCTTCGACCGGTGCATTCTTGTAGGTCACCTTCACTTGAACGGGCACCCGGGCGGGCTGATCGTCCTTCGCGCCGCCACAACCGGCCAGGCAGATGACCAGAAGACCTACGCTCAACAAGCATGCGCAACGCGTCACTTCACACCTCCTTAACGAGCTTCAAACCGGATCTCGGCCGGCGGAACGTCACCCCCTCGGCCATTCTGCATGCTACTGTAGTTGATGGTGCATGGCTTGTCGACTAGGCCACCTGGATATCACTTCTGGGTGGGAATGTCTTACAAAAAGCAAGGTCGGCGGCGGCAGAACCCTCCCTGTGATCGTCTGCCCGACTCCCCGGACGTAGCAGGGCCCTCAGGATTGGGACGGCAGCAGCACCAAAATAGTTGACGGATTTGATAGCGGCAACTACGATCGCGTGGCATTATTGGTGGGCGACTGATCTTTTGCATCAAGGAGTGCACGCATGGGTTTGGGACAACGGCGACGCGGGTTTACGCTCGTTGAGCTATTGGTGGTCATCGCGATTATCGGGATCTTGATCGCGCTCCTGTTGCCGGCTGTCCAGGCGGCACGCGAAGCGGCCCGACGAAGCCAGTGCACCAACAATCTGAAGCAGATCGGGCTGGCCCTGCAGAACTATCACGACACCTACGGCCGGATGCCGGCCCTGCACGCCGGCACGGATGCGAACCCTAACGGGAACAACGGCCAGTTGAGCGGGTGGATCGGACTGCTGCCGTACATGGAACAAGGCCCGCTGTATGACGCGATCCGCACCGGCGGATCCTACAACGGCAAGACGTACCCCGCGTTCGGCCCCGTGGCGTGGGATACCGGCTACCCGCCGTACCGCGAGCAAGTCACCGGCCTGCTGTGCCCTTCCGATCCGGGCGGCACCGCGCGCAATCCTAGCGCGGACCAGGCGCGGAGCAACTACGCCTTCAGCGTCGGCGATACGATCCAAGACAACGCCTACGGCTCGAACCGCGGCATCTTCGCGTCTAAGCGTTACACCCGTTTCGCCGATGTCACCGACGGCACAAGCAACACGGTGGCCATCGCCGAGCGGGCGATCTACCGGAGCGGGTCGATGGCGATCCGCGGCGGCACGGCCAAGTCGGTCGGCACGACGATCAAGGACAATCCGACCGTCTGCCTGGCCAAGGCTGGTGCGAACGGCGATTACGTCTCGGGGACCGCGATCGAAGGGATTTGCGGAATCTGGTGGGCCGACGGGCGTCCGGCCTCGGTGGGCGTCAACACCGTCCTGCCCCCCAACTCTCCGTCCTGTACGAATGGCGCCAATAGTTGGGAATGGGGAATTTATAGTTCGTCCAGCTTCCATCCCGGCGGGGCCAACGCCCTGGTGCTCGACGGCTCGGTCCACTTCATCCCCGAGACGATCAACACCGGCAACCTCGCCGCCCCCCAGGTCTCCTCAGGCACCAGCCCTTACGGCGTCTGGGGCGCGCTAGGCTCGATGAACGGCGGCGAAGCCGTCCAGGTTCCCTGAGCGAGTTCGACCATCAGCTTCCCCCCGGCCGTTGCAGCACACCGCGACGGCCGGGGTTGTTTTTGCGCCGAGCCTGGTCATCCCCGGTCGCATCGTGGTCTGACGCCAATCCGTTTAGCCGCGGCACTTGTGCCCGGGCGGGGTGAGCGTTCCGCCATCACCGTCGAGCCCCGACTGGCCGCAGGCTGACGTTTGTGTTACAAGGAACTGCGAAGGGCAGGCGTTTCTTGGGCGGAAGGACGGGTTGCAATGCCAAAGCCAAAAACACTCCAAAACCTCCTCGGTTACCCCGGCGGCCTGGCCTTGCTGCTGGCCCTGTTGGTGCAGTCCCTCGCCGCGCAAGAGCCCCAGCGTGCCCCTTCCAAGCCCGCTCTGGACTACATGATCGTGGTCACCGGCGGGGAGCTGCTGGCTGGCGTCTACCCGGACGGCCACACGCACTTTCTCACCCGCACCCTGCGTCCGCTCGGGCTGCATTGCGTCGGCTCGATCACGGTGGACGACCGGCCCGCCGACATCAAAGAGACGCTTCGCTATGCCACCCGCCGGGCGAAATTGGTGATCGTCACCGGCGGTCTTGGTCCGACGGACAACGACGTAACCCGCCAGACGCTCTCCGAGTTCACCGGGATCGCCCTGCGCGAACAGCCCGACGTGCTTCAAGCGATCGAGCGACGGTTGAAGATATCGCGCGACCAGTTGCGGCCGAACCTGCGCCGACAGACGGAGGTCCCGGAGCGGGGGACCTATCTGAAGAGCCAGAATGGCACGGCGGTCGGGCTGGTCTTTGAATCGCCCGACGCGGTGATCGTGGCCCTGCCGGGTCCGCCGCGGGAGCTGCAGCCGATGGTCCGCGACCAGCTGGTGCCCTACCTCAGCCGCCAGTTCGGCACGCGCACGCCCGGCTGCTCGCTCACCGTGCGATTCGTCGGGCTCGGTCAGTCGCAGATCTCCCAGGTCCTGCACGAGCATTTTTCCTTGCCGGCCGACGTCATCCTTTCCACCCAGTTTGAAGGGATCCGCGTGGACTTCAACTTCGCCCTGCCCGACGACACGCCTAACGACCAGGCGAGGCTCGCCGAACTGAAGCAGAAGCTCCTCGCGATCCCGGAGCTTGCCGCGTCGATCTATGCCACGGACGAAACGTCGCTGGAAGAGCTCGTGGGCAAACGGTTGGCCGCCCGCGATTGGACGCTGACCGTAGCCGAGGTGGGAAGCGCCGGCGGCTTGGCCGCGGCGCTCGATGGCGTGGACAACGCCCCCGGAATCCTGGCTGGCGCTTACGTGGCCCCGACCGAAGAGCACCTCTGCCGCTTGCTCCGCGTGGCCGACGACGATTGGTCGCGTGGAAAGGCCGGCCTCCAACGGCTCGACCTCCTGGCCTCCGCGGCCGCCGAGGCGACCAGCAGCGATTGGGCGATCGCCGTGGGCGAGGCCCAGCAAGGCAAGGACGGCCGTTTCGTCGAAGCCGTGGTCCGTCAGCCGGACGGCCGCCTGGAACGCCTGCAACTCGGGCTCCGCGGCCGGGGCGAACTTATGCGCGCCCATCTGACCACGCAGCTGCTCGACCAGTTGCGAAGGCGTCTGCGGTAAGGAGCATGCCTACTACTTTGACAATCCCTCTTGACCGCTCCTGCCGTGATCGGGCATGCTTACGTCCCGCTGCGGCATCACGGACGCCCCAGACTCGATCATCTTCAAGAGGGCAACATGCAGACGGACCTGCCACTCATCTCTCCGGCCGACGCCGGGAATCCTCTTCTCTCTCGGGCTCTCCCGCCGGCGCAGCGATGGATCGTGCTGGGGATGTGGACGGGACTGCTGCTGCTTAGCACGGTCGCACTTCATCCAATATGCGGTGTTGCGTGCGATGAGGGATCGTTTGATCTGATGTTGTCCTGGTTGGTGGCTTCGTTTGGTATTCGGATCGCCCAACTATGCTTGTTAGCCTTGTGGGCGGCGATGGCGTGGCAACCGCTGCCCGTCCGCCTGCCACGGGCGTTCGGGCTCTGTGCCGTGTTCACGTTGGTCGCTGCCTGGGCAAGTGGCCGGGACGGAGACACGATTCATGTGCCGATGACCATCCTGGACGACCTTGGCGTCTTCCTTGTCTTCTTTCCTGCATTCACTCTGATCGGATGGCTTTTTGACTGGCGGATTGGATTGCCCGAGAAGGTTGATCCCGCATCGAAGCGTATGACGGCGCAGTTCAGCCTTCGGCAACTCTTGGTGTGGATGGGGACTACCGCGGGCCTGTTGGCATGGGCGAAATGCCTGCTGCCCGAGGAGACGTTCCCCTGGGGCAAACTTGCCTCCGACCTGCCCCTGATGGTCATGGTGGTTGCCCTATGCCTGCCTCTGGTCCTCGCCACGGTGGGGCTTGTTTTGGCGGACCGCCAGCACCTCCGGTTCGCCCTTTGGACGGTGGGACTGGTGATTCTGACCGCCTCGTTCTCTCAAGGTCTTATCCTTCTCTTTTCGGGACTGACTACCTGGCAAGAGGCGACCATCATGAACGCCAGTGTGCACGTGGGATTTCTCGGCATCCTTCTGGAAACGCTGCTGATCCTCCGCCTCTGCGGCTACCGCCTGGTGCGACACCGTCGACGACGCATGTCCTCCGAACCAGCGGCAGAGGCCGTGGTGCCCGTCAACGAGGCCCCGGCGCCCGTCGCCGCTCGGCCATGGTCGATGCCGTTCCCCTATGTGGTCGCGACGATCCTGTCGGTGGGCATTCTCGCTTGCTGGCCCGCGATCAAGTTGGAGGCGATCCGCCAGGAGGCCCGATCGTGGCGTCTGGTCGGAGCAGACCCAATGATCGAACAGGGACAGGTGACATCGATCGAATTCCCCCAGAACCAGCCCGTGCCTGAAGCGTGCCTGAAGAAGTTACAGGAGCATGGTCCCGCGATGCCCTTCACCTCGCTCAACTTCTCAGGACGCGGGTTGACGGACGACCAGATGCATTACCTTTGCGGTCTGACGAAGCTACAGCATCTTGACTTGAGTAGGACGGCGATTACCGATGCCGGACTGGCCCAACTCGACAGCCTGGAAATGCTTCGCAACTTGGATTTGCAGAATACCAGGATCACCGGGGCGGGGCTGGCGCATCTACGGAAGCTTACTGCTCTGAACCTGATCGCTACCCAGATTACGGACGACGGGTTGGCATATCTCCGGCAGATGGAAGACCTGGAGGTCCTGTGGCTAAATGACACGCAGATCACCGATGCCGGATTGGTTCATCTGCGATCGCTCAAGAAGCTTCACCGCCTAGAACTCCCCCAAGCCGGCGTGACCCAGCGAGGCGTCCGAGAACTCCGACAGGCAATGCCCGGCTGCGGGATTCGTTCCCATTAGGCCAGCTCGATCCGCTCAGCCATTTCCCGATTCCGAGCTTCGGAAAAGCTTGCGTTCCTCGTGGGGAAGTACGGTCAGGTGCGGGACCGAACAGAGAGTGATCGCTTCGGGAATCATGCGGTTTCCTTAGGC
>JBDKTH010000566.1:0-7076 GCA_039680305.1 Thermoguttaceae bacterium
AGAATTGTGGAAAGCCTCACGTGTTGCGATGCAAATTTTGCGTCGCGGTGCACATTCGTAAGTGACTGCTATCCCGATAGTTCCATTTAGGCGAAAAGACGCAAGTGAACTAACCCGAAAGTGGGGAGGTGTTGCATAATTCATGGGTGTCTACATAGTTCGGATAGGTATGTACCACCTATGTTTACGTCCCCTCGCATGGTTTCCGTGAGCCGGAAGTCCCTGGCCCGTGCTCTGCAGGGAGCACTGGCCATGCGCGCAGCCGCCAAGCGGCGCCTGGGTCGGCCCTGATGGCCGTACGCTGAAGCGAGAGGGCAATTCGTCGAAAGCGTCAATTGTCAAAGATCCAAGCGGCTTGCCTTCGTGGGCTGCCAGGAATCAGCCTAGCAGAACGGCTGGCCCAATTTCAACACGATTTGGCGTGCTAGTTCTCCGAGTCTCTGCTCATGGCCGTAAGCGTCAGGGAAATCACGACTTCCGCTTCGGCCGCACGCCGTCTCACGGGCAACAGGTGATGCGGAAGTGTTACACGGGCGCTCCGGGCCTTCTGGGGTGCAACCCCTGTACGATTGTGGTAGACTCGCGATCAGGTGTCCCGCGATACATTCCGGGAACGCCACCTGTCCGTGGACACGTATGCCGGCCCAGATAGGAGGAGAGACGTCTCATGGCAGGACTCGGTCTGACCTGTTGCTGTCTCGCGGTGGTGCTCGGGCAGGGGACGATCCGGCCCGATCTTCCCAACACGATCACGTTCCCTGCCGAGGAAGCCCGGTTCGTTCGTTTCGTGATCCTGGCGAACACCTCGGGCGAGCCGTGCCTCGACGAGTTGGAACTCTTCGGCCCGGCCGGCAAGGAGAATCTTGCCTTGGCGGAACGCGGCGCCAAGGCCACTGCCTCGTCCTGCCTGAGTGGGTATGCGCAGCATACGGTCGAACACCTGAACGACGGGCAGTACGGCAATCAGTTCAGTTGGATTGCCGCCAGTCGTGGCACAGAGTGGACGCAGATCGAACTATCCAGGCTGGCGAAAATCGACAAGGTGGTCTTTTCCCGCGACCGGGATGGGAAGTACTCCGATCGTGTGCCCACGAGCTTCGAAGTGCTCTTGTCATCCGACGGCGTGCAATGGAAGCAGGTCAGAAAAGTGGTTGCCAAAGCGGCTACGACGGCCGGGCGGCGTGCGGCGGGCGGGTTCACCGGAGTGGTGCCCAGTGCGCCGCCTCCGCTGGACAGACTCGGGCCGCTTCCCCAAGTCGCGGCTGTTCCGGCGGCCGGCGATGAAGACACAATGCTCCGCTACGCGTTCCTCAGTGAGGAGCACGCTTGGCTGAAGACCTACGGCCGAGCCGATTTGAGCTCGCGGCTAGTGCCCTACAATGGCCGCGTCAAGGAGTATCCACACCATGTGGGCGACGATCGCCTGCCGTTGCCGTCGCTGTCCAGCACGCCGAAGTTCGACGGCAAGCTCGACGATGCCTGTTGGACGGAAACCTCGCGAGGCACAGTCCGCGTCGTGCATCTCGACGAGTTCGACAAGAGCCCTCTGGTCAATACGATGGTGCGAGCCGGCTGGAATGGCCAAGATTTGCTTCTGGCGATCGAGACCGACCGACTCTTGAGCGGGCACGTGGCTGTGATTTCCACGAGCGACGGCCGAGGCTGCGGCGTGGTGGCCTATGGCAAAGCCGGGTTGGTGTTCAACACCTACGTGTTGGACGGACCACGCAACGCGAAACTGGTCAAGTCGACGCCGGTTGACGGGGCATTCAACGCGACGCTCACTTGTTGTGAGATGCGTCTGCCCCTCGAGTGGTTCCCCGATTGCCATGAGCAAGGCCTGCGGATCGGGCTGGGAATGGGCGGACACCACACTTTGCCCGAAGGCCGGCCCGTCCATTTCGTCTTCTCACCTCTCGCGGTCGCCGAGGTCGCCCCTTGCACGGATCGCACCTTCCACGTGCGTCTATCTGCGACTCCCGGTGGGAAGCCGATTCAACTCGCGGGAAGCTTTCCGGGCGAAGGTGGCCTGTCGCTCCAGCCGGGCGAGTCGCGAGTCCTGAACATCCCGGCCGACTGCGGACCGATCGGTCCACAATACAATCTGACCGTTCGCGACCAAACAGGAAAAGAGTACCAACTTCATCTGTTCCGCTACGATCCCTTGGAGCGGACGCTCACGCTGCTGGAAGAACTGATCGACCGACGGGCGGCCAAGAAGTTCAACGTCGACGTCGAACGCAGAGAATTGGCTGCGTTTCGCTCGCAACATGAGCAGTTCCTCCGAGCCGGACCGTGTCGGCCCGGCGCTGATGGCGAGACCAACGAACGCCAACTACTCTTCGCCGCCCGGAAGGCCAAACGCCAGTTGTTCTTCCGCGAGCCCGATCTGCAGCCGATCGAGCAGATCCTGTTCGTCAAACGGCATGCGTACGAGCCGTCGCACAACTACAGCGTGATGCTCGATGCCCGCTATCGGCCTGGCGGCGGCGTCTACCTGGCCCGCATTCCCCGGATCAACGGCCGTTACGAACCGGGCCGCATGGAACTCAGAGAGCTGTTCAGTTCGGGCGGCGGGATCGCCCGGGACCCGATGGCCGATTTCACCTTAAACAAGATCTATTTCGCCTATCGCCCCTCGGCCGACGGTTACTTTCATGTGATGCGAATGGATCCCGACGGCGGCCATGTCACGAAGCTGACCGATGGGCCGTTCCACGACTATTGGCCGTGCCCGTTGCCGGATGGCGGACTGGCGATGATTTCCACCCGCTGCCGGGCGAGGTTTCTCTGCTGGCGTCCGCAAGCGGCGGTGCTCTTCCGGATGGACGCCAGCGGCGACAATATCCGGCCCCTGTCGTATGCCAACTTGACGGAGTGGGGCCCGTCGGTGACCCGCGACGGCCGGATTATCTGGCAGCGATCGGAGTATGTCGACAAGGGAGCCGACTTCAGTCACACGCTCTGGACGATCCACCCCGACGGCACGATGCCCGAATTGGTCTACGGAAACACGATCATTCAGCCCAATGGCTATGCCAATGGTCGCGAGGTGCCGGGGACCCGGGAAATCTGTTGCACGTTGATCTCCCACTTCGGCGACCTGAACGGTCCGATCGCGCTGGTGGATATCGACAAGGGGCGTTTCAACCCCAAGGCGATCACGAGCCTCACCCCTGAAGTGCCCTGGCCGGGGATGTGGCCCAGGGAAGAGTACTTTCGCGACCCGTTCCCCATCGCGCGGGATTACATCCTTTGTTCCCATGCCCCACGCGACCGGGCAGGTATCTGCGTGATCGATCGGTTTGGCAACCGCGAGCTTCTCCTCCTGGACTCCACCTATGGTTGCATGACGCCAACGCCGTATCGCCGCGTGACTCCGCCGCCCGTTCTCTGTGGCGTGGCCCCGAACCCGGACGAGGAGTGGGGCCAGTTCGCCATGGCCGACGTGTATCGGGGGATCGACCAGACGATCCCCCGGGGCAAGGTGAAGTACCTGCGTGTGGTGGAAGAGGTCCGGGCTGAATTGGAGACGCTGCCCACCGGCGAGTATCGCAAGGATCATGAGCCGTTCACCCACTTCTACGCCACGCCCACGGATCGGGTGAGCGGCCCTTACGGCTGGCCTTCCTATGTGGCAAAGGCCTCCTGGGGCCTGGTTCCCGTGGAAGAGGATGGTTCAGCATACTTCTCCGCGCCGGCGGGAAAGCAGCTCTACTTCCAGATCCTCGACAAGGACCTGAACGAACTGCAGCGGATGCGCAGCGTGGTGCAAGTCCAGCCGGGAGAGAAACGAAGCTGCGTCGGCTGTCACGAGGAGCGGCGGCATGCCCCGCCGGCTCGTATGCCCCTGGCCTTGCAGCGTGCCCCCAGTATGCCACAAACGCCGCCTTGGGGGGCTGAGCCGTTCTCGTACGAACACGTGGTCCAGCCAGTGCTCACGGCCAAGTGCGTCACATGCCACGACAGCCGCGACTCACGTAAGCTCGACCTGACCGGCACCCTGGATCGAGACGGCGTCCCTGCCTCCTATCGGACGCTGATCCAGCAGGGATGGGTAAACTACTGCGACTATGGCTACAACTCCGGCGGCAACGAGAAGAAGGAACCGCTCTCGTTCGGAACGGTCAAGAGCAAGCTTTGCGACGTGTTGAATCACGGGCACCACGACGTGCAGCTCACCCGCGACGAGATGCACGCCATCAAGTGCTGGATCGACCTGAATTGCCCCCTCTGGCCCGACTATCAGCAACGTGAACTGCGGCGAGCCCCCGCGTCTCCCCAGCTTACCCGCAGACCGTGACTATTGTTGCATCCGTCGCCGGTAGTCCCCCGGGCGCAGGCCGAGCTTTTCTTGGAAGACGGCGCTGAGGTACGCGGCCCGTTTGAAGCCGCAGCGTTCGGCGATTGTCTGGAGTTTCAGATCTGTTTCGCCGAGCAAGCGTTGGGCCTTTTCCAGACGGACGCGCAGGATCTCCGTGTGAATCGAGCGGTCGATCGCCCGGCGAAAGCTCTGTTCAAGATAGCGGCGGGAAACGCCTACGTGCGCGGTGACCTCCCCGACTCCGATCTCCTCACATCCGTACGCTCGGATGAATCGCAGGGCCTCGCCGACGATCGGCTCGCGAACCGCGGCCAGATCGGTAGAAAGACGGGGGACGAGGGTCGTGGGCTTGATCAGCATTTCCTGCGCCGGAGCCGTTCGACCCTGGAGCGTCTGAGCCAAGGTCTCGGCGGCAACATAACCGATCCGCTCGCAGTTCGCTTCGATGCTCGACAGGGGCGGTTGGCACAACTCGCACACCAGCTCATCGTTGTCCACGCCGATCACCCCGATTTCGTTGGGCACGGCCAGCCCTGCGGCATCACAGGCCTCCAAGAGGCTCCGCCCGCAATGGTCGTTGGCGGCCAGGATCCCCACGGGCTTGGGCAATGTGACCACCCACTCTTCGAGCTTGCGACGGTCACTGAGACTTGCCGCGGCGTCGGCCGTGAGCGAGGGCAGGTCGAAGGATGTCACCGGAATGCTCCGTCGCGCAAGCTCTTGGGCAAACATCGCTTTGCGCCATCCCGACCATTCATACTGAGGCATGCCGCAATAGGCAAAATTCGCGTAGCCGCAATCGACCAGGTGAGTCGCGGCCAGCTGGCAGACCGCCTGGTTGTCGGTGTCGACCCGCGGCCATCCGGCAAACGATGTCGTGCCGGTCACATTGACCACCGGCAGATCACGGCCGCGCAGGGCCTCGGCGATCGTCTCCGTCCCCACACGGGCGATGACTCCGTCGCCCTGCCAGGCGGCGAGCCAGCGGCGCACTTCGCTAATTCGCAACTGTTCGACAAGTTGCAGCTTCCACGGCCCGCGAGCTTGGGCAAAGGCGCTAACGCCCCGGATCAGCCCCCGGGCATGGGCGCTGGTGACCTCGATCAGCAGGGCGATTCTCGGCATATTCATGGGGTGGAGGCCCTCTCGCAGAGTTTCCCGCAAGTCCGCGGAACGTCGGGAATCCAGCCGCCGACGTCAACTGTATTTTCCCATGCGCAATTTCGCATTGCAAGGCCAGGGAGGCAGATCTTAGAATGATAGAAAGGTAGTTGCTCGAAGCGGACTGCTACCAGACACGTTCTTAGTCCCCTGGAAAACCACACGATGAAAGCGTTCGTTGAGTCTTATCTCCGAGACCTGGGCAACCTCTTGACCCGCCTGGACCCGGCCCAAATCGCCCAGGCCGTCGCCTGGCTCCGTGATGTCCGCGACAAGGGCCGTACGATCTTCATCTGCGGCAATGGCGGAAGCGCCTCGATCGCCTCGCAAATGGTCGTCGACGTGGTCAAAGGTGCATCGTTCCGCAAACAGACTCGGATCAAGATGATTGGGCTGACCGACAGCATCGCTACGATCACAGCCTACGGCAACGACGAAGGTTACGCCACCGTGTTCGTCGAACCGCTCAAGAACTTCGCCGAGGCCGGCGACGTGCTGATCACGATCAGCGGTAGCGGCAACAGCGAGAACGTGTTGCGGGCAATGGAGTACGCCCATTCGGTCGGCTGTCGTACGATTGGGTTGACGACCGGTGAAGGGGGCAAGCTTCGCGACCTGGCCCAATTGCCCCTGTTGGTCCCCTCCAAGCACATGGGACGCCTCGAAGACTGCTTCTTCATCATCACCCATATCCTCGCCTACGCCTTGATGGAAGAAGACTAAGCCCTCGAGAGGCCGTGCAGCGTGCCGCCCCTGGAGCTACCGATGAACGCTTCGCGCAGACTGGCCGTCGTTCTCCTCGCCATCACGATGACGCTCGGCCTCTCTCCCCTGGCGGCTGGCCAGGAGGAGAGCGTCGACAATGACTCGCTCGCACTGATCGTTAAGGCACGCGCGGCCTTCTCGCGGAAGGCCTCTGCGCCGGCGATCAGTGACGTCGTGCTCCCCGCCGGGCCGCTCAAGTGTTTTGACAAGATCGAAGTCCGCTTCCGCCTCGACGCGAGCTACGAGAATCCCTTCGACCCGGAAGATATCGACGTATGCGGGGAAATCGCGGCTCCAGACGGTCATCGATTCACGATTCCGGCCTTCTACTTCATCCCCTACACCCCGGCTAATGGGCTGACGCAACTGGCCGGAGGCACGGAGTACCGGCAGGCTGGGCGTCCCTGCTGGATGCTCCGCTTCGCGGCTCCTTCGCCCGGCACGTACCGCCTGATGCTCCAGGCCCGACAGCGAGATGGTCAAAAAGCCGTCTCGGAGACGCACGTCCTCGACGTACAACCTCAGAGCCATTCGGGCTACGTGCAGGGAAGCACACGAAACCCAGCCTACTTCGAGAACAGCGGCGACGGCACCCTTTTCTGGCCCACCGGCGCCAATGTGGCTTGGACGCACGAGGCTGGCCGTGGAACGCCGTATGCCTGCTACGAGTACTACTTCGCCCTGGGCCGCGGCCGAATGAACGCCACGCGGGTCTGGATGTGTCACTGGTCGTGGCTCGAATGGACGCCCCGCGACAGGCCGGGCACCTGCTGGACCGGCTACGCCGGGCTCGGCTACTACAACCAGATGGTCTCTGCCGCCTTTG
>JBDKTH010000917.1:0-4464 GCA_039680305.1 Thermoguttaceae bacterium
CCCCCTCCCCCCGAACGGCTGCCGATGACACCAAAGTCCGACAAAGTTCCGTGCGAAGTGCAGCTTTTTGCCGATGGGGCGTGCAGCGGCAATCCCGGACCGGGGGGCTGGGCTTTCATCCTCCGACATCCAGCGACGAGCAAGGAGTTGGAGCGGTCCGGCGCGGCACGTGAGACAACGAACAACCGCATGGAGTTGACCGCGGTCATCGAAGGTCTCAAGGCGCTGAAGCGGCCGACGATGGTGGAACTGGTGACCGACAGCACTTATGTCGGCAAGGGGGTCTCCGAATGGATGCCCAAGTGGAAAGCCAACGGCTGGCGTCGCCGCGAGGGCGACCGCTGGGCCCCGGTCAAGAACGAAGACCTCTGGCGCGAACTCGATGAACTGATCCAGAAGCACCGCGTCCACTTCACCCACGTCCGCGGCCACTCGGGACACCCGGAGAATGAACGGTGCGACGCGATGGCCGTCGCGGCGTATCAGAAGTACCGGTAGCCAAGGACGAAGGACGATTGTATCGAGAACTGTGAAAATACAAGTCCTTTTGCAGTCTTTTTTCGCCCGTTTTCGTTAGTCCTTCGTCCTTCGTCCTTCGTCCTTTTCTCCCTCCGTCCATTCTCGCAGCCAGACCAAATCCTCTTGTAGTTCTTCCCACGACTCTTCGAGGCCGACGAAACGGCGGCGGAAGACGCGATAGGCCGACAGACCGATCAAGAGGGCACAAGAGAGGAGCCCGAGGGCCAGGAACAGGAGCCAGGCTTGTCGCGACACGCCCCATTGTCCGTCGAGGACCTCGGCAAGGTAAACCGCGACCAGCGGCAGCGAGGTCAGGCCCATCATGGCGGCGATCGTCAAGGCGATGGCCAAGCTTCGGAGTTGGTTCACCGCTGCCCGGAGTTCCAGTGAGGCCAATTGCCAACGCAGCGCAAGCATTTCCTGCACGTCGCCACCGAACCGGGCAAGCTCCGCTCGCAGTTCAGCCAACGCCGGGAGATCAGGACCGATCATGCGCACCTCCTTCGGCCGGCGTCGACGTCTTGCGGGCACGGAACCGGGCCCACCATCGCTTGCCTTGACGCCACAGTCGAACCAACATCGCGTGAAGCATCCGCCGCGCGTACAACACGAGGCGGTTTTCGGTCCAGTTTTTCCTCGCCGCGCCGTACGCGCCGGTGAGTCCAAGGGTCAAGGCGGCCAGGACGCTCAGACCCGGGGAACGCTGGACATACTCGCGCCATGAGGTAAGCTCAAGCCCCTGGCGTCGCACGTCGCGAAGGCGACGGTCGATCCGCCGGCGCAACCGGCCGATCTGCTGGCGCAGCAGCCGCTTGGTCTGTTGCTCGTCGAGGTGCGTGCTCATAGGGCCGTTGGCCGTTCGGACAGGAGTCTCGCAGCGGGTTCGAGAACAACCGCAACGTGTAGGGCATAAACCTACTCCATTGTAACACGCGGTGTGCCACTGCTTGCCTGGAGGGCAAGCAGTGTCTCCCAAACCCCGGCCGACACGAAGCCGCCGCACTGCTTGCCCTCCAGGCAAGCAGTGGCATACTCCGGCCTGACACCCTTGAAACATAAGGACTTGCGTCAACCGATTGAATGGTACCACGCCAACGGCGGAAACGTGGTGGTCCGGTTATACGGGTTGTTACGGCTCGATCAGATAGGCCTGATTCTCCACGTTCACCAGCACGGGCTCGTCGAAGACCATGTACTGCGAGAACTGCCGGCCATGGCGACGGGCCAGGTCGAAGTACTTGTCGGTGAACTGTTTGATGCGGACGACATTCTTCTCCTGCTCCTTGGTCACGGTCGAATCGACCCATTGGCCGCCACGGCGGTAGAAGGCCCGGTTGGCGATCGTGCGCACGTTCTGGGTTGTCTGGCTCAGCTCTCTGTCGGCCTCCGCCCCATACCCCAGTCCCGCCTGGCCCTGAGCTTGTCCCGAAAGGGCACGGCCAGACGACGGCTTCGCAGGACGAGCTGAATCCGCGATCATCCCAGGCATCATTTCGGCAGCAGGTGCAGCCGGCACTTGAGCGGCCCGCTGCATCGCCCCCTTGTACGCCCGCTGCACGACCCCGCTCTCCCCCGCCGATTCCGCCAATGCATCGAGGCGTCCCTCGGCCCGGGAGGCATTCCGGGCGAGGTCGCGGACACTAGTCCCCTCGTCGGCCAGGAACGAGGTGTACGGCGTCAAGATCCCGTGCTTGGTCGACAGCTCCACCAACTCCTTGATCAGCTCCTCGTTCTTCCCTTTCAGATCCAGCTCGTCAAGGATTTCGCCCACGCGGCGCACGGCCCAAAGCTTCTCGATGAAGGCGTTGGTATCGTCACGGCTCTTCTCGACGAAATCAGCGGGGAAATCGAGCCTCTGCCGCGTACCGCCGACCGAGCCGCTGACAACCACCTTGGCCCGGCCAAACTTCTTGTACCGGCCCACAACCACCAACTGCTCACCGGCAAACAGGTCGAACGAATCTTTGGGGTAGACGCGATTAACCGGCTTGCCCTCTTCGGCGCGGGCCTCGTCAAAGGCGAACTCAAGCTCGACGTCGGTCATCACGGGCGACTCGATCCGGCGATAGAGCCGGCTCACGCGATCTTCGATGTCCTCACTGGGCCGGACGTACTCGCTCTGGCCGTAGTTCTCGCGGACCAGTTTGTCCAACAGCTTGCTGTTCACATCGTAGCCCACGCCAAAGGCGAAGATCCGAGCCCGGACGCGGTTGGCCTGCCGGGCGTTTTTGAGGATCTCAGCTTCGCTGGTCACACCGGTCGTGGGAAGCCCGTCGGTGAGGAACAACACGTAGCTTGGCCGGCTCGAATCCTGAAGCTGCCCCAGGGCGGTCTCGAGGGCCCCATTGATGTTCGTGCTTCCGCCAGCGTAGAGCCCTTCGATGAAGCCGAGGGCCGCTTTGCGCGTCGCGTCGTCGTACTTCTGAAGCTCCGGCCGGAACGACTCCACCTGGCTGTCATAGGCGATGATATTGAACAGGTCGCCTGGACGGAGGTTTTCCAGAATGAACTTGGCGGCTCCTCTGGTCTGCTCGATCTTCTTGCCCGTCATGCTCCCCGAGCGATCGACCGCAAAGACCACCGTTTTCGCCTGCGACTTGTCGCCACGGGCTTTGATCTCCGGGGTGGCCAGCAAGAGGAAGTAGCCGTCCTCGCCCCCCTTCTCCGGCCGATAGCTCAACACGCGAGTGCTCACGGCCCCCTGCCCCACGTCGTAGAACAAGCGATAGTCGGCAGTCGGAATCTCCCGCTCCGCCTTGTAGGTTACCGTCGCGTGCTGTGGGTCGGGCCGCTCGATCTTCACGGCATGCGTCGGGCTGTAGACGTTCTTGATCTCGTCCTGGCTGTCGATCGTCACGCGGATGCCGATTTTCTCCACGGCGTCCGCCGTATACTTGGCCGTGCCGAGTGGGAAGAGGAAATCGGTCAGTCCCTCGTGCTTCCGGCAGAGCTGCGAGTAGCGAAGCGAGACCGTTCGCGACTGCCCTGCCGGAACCGGAAAGACGCTGGTCTTGAACAGGCCCGTGCCCAGCCATTCCAACAGCGCCGGGTCGCGGTTCTTGCGCACGATGTCTTCGTAGAACCGCCGGGCGTCCTCGGCTTTCAAGAGCTTGGCCGGGTATTCCTTCCCGTCGACCAGGAGCGTCATCTGCTCGATCGCGCCGTCGTAGGGCAAGGGGAAGATGAACGAGACTTCCAAAGGCCGGCTGCCGGTATTGGTGAACGTCTGCGAGACCTGAACCTGAGCCACCTGATCGACGAGCCGGGCCTGAACGTCAAGCTCCTTGATCTTGTAGCTGGCCGGGGGGACGGGCCGGACGATCGGGCGCTCCGGCGGCCAGACTATTATCGGCCGCGGCAGACGCACCATCTGTTCCGGGTCGACGACCACGAGCACCCCTTGGGCCAGGACCGGAAGCGGAAACAGCACGACCGACAGCGCCAGCAGACGAACGAACAAGCGGGCCATGACTCGTGTCTCCTATCGTTGAACACGGCAGATGAGATTCCCCAATTCCCGACGAGTACCCCCGGATAGGACGCCGCAGGGTGCGAAAAAGTTCCCCCAGGGGTGCGGCCCAGATGTCCAGAACGATTTTCCCTGTCGGCTGCACTTATTGGGTGATAGCGGGGAAGCTCCATAGGAGTGCAAAGCCCTGGGCAGATGACGACTATCCTTCGCGTGTTCCCTATGCCCATTTTGGGGCTGTTTGTTTGACCTCCGGCTGCAGCTTGTTATCATCGTACGTGGTCCTGCGGGGGCGCATGGTCGCTCTAGTCACAGGCAACTCTAATCTGACCGCCCGGGTAATGCACATCGCTAGTGTCTTCCCCAACACGTCTTAGGGTGGTACGCCGAAGAAAGCCGGCCCGTAAAATTCTTGAGCTTCTCTCTTCGTGTTCTGCAGCGTTTCCTCAGTCAACTTTGGAAGGAACAAAAGGAGG
>JBDKTH010000820.1:0-7932 GCA_039680305.1 Thermoguttaceae bacterium
TCGGCTTGCCGGAAGGCGAGCAGACCGACGACACGCGGATCATGGTCGTCAATGTCGGCGGCAAGACGATCGGGATTATCGTGGACGCGGTGAGCGAGGTCCTGCGGGTCGCGCACGAGCAGATCGCTCCCCCGCCGCCGACGGTCGCCACGCTGGGCCGCGACTACCTGACCGGCCTGGTCCGGCTCCAGGATCGGCTGCTGATCCTCTTGGACATCGACCGGCTGTTCGCCTCGGAAGAGTTGGCGGACTTGGAAAGGGCGACAGGTAACTAGGCACGGATTGGGGCAGAAACCAATCTTTGTTTTCGCTCTCTCTCACCGGGCAGGGGCCACACATGAGGTGTCGCCCCTGCCTGGATTCTCACGCCGCTGGGCTCAGTCGTCGCCCTTTCTCGTCCTCCGGTTGTCGAGCAGGTGCCACAGGGCGAGGACCGGATGCTCGTAGAGCATGCGAGGGCCGGCGTAACGCATCACCGTTCTGATCCTTTCCCGCATCGCCGGCTTGTAGCAGTGGATAGGGCAGCGCGCACAGGTCGTCTTATTGGCTCCGAACGGACAACGGTCCAGCCGGCAGACCGCGTAGCCCAGAAGCTCCTCACACTCCGCACACAGCCCATCGGCCGCATGGTGCGCGCGGCAATAGATGGCGATCATCGCCCGAATCGTGCGCCTTTCCCGCTCAATCCGTGAAGAATTCCCCATGTCCCAATTTTTCAACGTCAGCCCTACCCGGAGAACCCCCACGCAGAAAATGCTGAATGATGAATGCAGAATTGAGGATGAGCAGATCAGAACCCTTCTGGCATTCAGCATGCATCATTCTGCATTCTGCATTTTGCATTCTGCATTTCCTTTCAGCATGACCAGGCGGTAGCGGCGAAGGCCGCCGTCGCAATCGGGGAACTGGTATTCGGCCAGTTTGATGAGCGAGGCTTCGGCGTCGGACGGGCGCTGGGCGTCGACCAGGCGGCTGAGCGTGTCGTCGAATTGGATCCCCTGCTGGCCGACGTTCTCGGCCAACAAGAGGTGGGTGAAGCCGTCGCGGCGAAGGGTGCGGCAAAGCTCGGCCGGATCGTGGAGCTGATGGTCGTATTGCGTGCGGCGGCGATAGGCGTTTTCGCGGGTCACCCGGCACTGGAAGTAATAGGCCCGAAAGTCCTGACTGAGCAGATGGGCGTCGGGATTGCCGATCCGGTTGGCGATCTGGGCGGCCTGCCAGGTCGGCTCGTGGCGAAGGAGGTAGTCGTCGCGATCCTCCAGGCCACAGGCCACGGCCAGTTGATCGCTGCAGCGAGCCGCCGCCGCGAGGGCGTTGACCGCAAGAATCGTGACCACCAACAGTCCCGCGATGGCACGCGGCAGCGTGGGAAACCGTCGCAGTTCGATGCACACCCAGACGACCCCCACGGCCAACAGTGGAACGATGGGCAACAGGAATCGCACGTTCTGCCGCATGAGGTACCAGAGGATCCAATAGGCCCCGGCGATGGCCAGAAGCGTTCCCAGCCCGCGGAGCCGGCGCGCAAACGCCAGCCCGGGCAACACGGCGAGGAACAGGATGCCCAACTGGTGCCCTCGCCCGCCCGCCCGTTCCGGATGGATGCTCACCTGCCAGGCGGCCGCGGCCACGCCGAGCGGATTGCGTCCCAAGGGGGCCTTGTTTTCCGGCAGGGTGATCGGCGGAGCCGAGGGATGCCGCTGGACAAAAGCCTCGGTGAGGAAGGGATACACGGGGTTCCCCCGATACCAGGCCGAACGCAGGTACCACAGCCCGCTCGTGCTCGTGCCCACAATCGCCACGATCGCCAGGCCCTCAATGAGCAGGCGACGTCTTCCGGGTTGGCGGACGAACATCCAAAGGGAGACGACGCCCACGGCTGCGGCGAAGAAGAGGGCCAGATATTTCGTGCCCAGGGCTCCGCCGGCGGCCAGCCCGGCCAGGACGAACCATTGCCGGCTTTCGTCGTTGACCACCGCCCGCCACCAGGCCGCCAGGGCCAGCGTGGCAAACAGGGCCAGCGGCAGATCGTTGAGCGGGGCGGTCATCTGGTTCGTGATGCTGGGCACCAGGATCACCACGGCCCCGGCGATCCAGGCCCACGGCCGCCCGACCACGGGCGTCGCCACGACCACCGTGGCCAGCCCCAGCAGCACGCCAACGCCCCAGTGAATCAGTTGGGCCGTGACCGGTCCCTCGATCGCCAGGCCCCAGAGATACCACATCTCGGCCAACAGCGGAAACGTCGAGTTATCATGGTCCGGCAAGTAGCGGATCGCGTGGTCGACGAGGAACGTCTTGGGCAGTTCGAGGTGGTAACACAGCGCGTCGCCGGCCGTCGGCGGCGCCAGAGCCGCGACGAGTGCTCCCAGGACGGCCAGCGCGGCCAAGCCCAGCACCCCGCCGAGCAGCCATCGCGCCGGGGGCGCGACCGAAGTTAGCTCGGGCTCCAGTTGGTCGGACAGGGGTTCGTCGTCCTCGGGTTTTTCTTCATAGTGGCTTGCCCAGCCGAACAGCACCTCCCCCAGGCCCCAGAGACTGGCCACGCAGGTCAGCACGCCGATCAACGGCATATACAGCCCGCCGAGCAAGCCCAGGCCCGCCAGGGCTGTCCCCGCCACGACCAGTCCGACACTGATCCCCCAGACCAGATCGGAAACCGCATCCTCCTGTCCCACCCCTAATCCGCGCAAGACCGGGCATCCCAGCCCATACGCGGCCAGGCCGATGACGAGGAGTGCAAGAAGGGAGAGGAGTTGATCGAGCATCGGAAAAGAGAAGGACAAGGACGAAGGACGAAGGACGAAGGACGAAGGACGAAGGCTTGACCGGCGAATCGACCTTGGAGACAACCTGACTGCTGACTGCTGACTGCTGACTGCTGACTGCTGACTGCTGACTGCTGACTGCTGACTGCTTCTCGCCTCACCAGATCGCTAACATACTGGCCGCATAGGCGGCCATGGCAACCACGGCCCAGGCGACGAAGAGCCAGGCCTTCCACGGGCTGAGACGGGGAGCGGGCGAGGACGCGGCAGAGGGATCGGGGAGCAGGGTCGAGGCGATCAGGTGATGCGCGTGGTGCAGACGCCGACGTCGGCTAGCGGTTTCCGTCTCGCTGGGACGCAACGGAGCGATCATCGTCGGACTCCTTTCCGACAGAGGACGAAATGACTTGTTCGACAGCCTTAGCCACCTGCTCCGGACGCAACTCGGCCATGCACGGGTGATCGGCCAAGGGGCACTGCTCGCGATGACAGGGCGAGCAGGACACCTCATGACGCACCACGCACACGCTTTCGCCAGAGGGCTGCCATTGCCGCGGGTTGTTCGTGCCGCTGAACAGGGCGACCACGGGCGCTCCCACGGCGGCCGCCAGATGGGCGGGCCCCGAATCGGCGCCGACCATCAGGTCCGCCCGTTCCAACACGGCGGCTAACTCCACCAGGCAAAGCTGTCCGGTCCAGTCCGCCACCCCCTCACAGGGCTGCGGGCCAAGGATGTGGCGGGCGATTATACGGTCCGCCTTGCTTCCGACCAACACGACTTGTGCCCGAAGCTGAACAATCATCCAGCCGAGCAGTTCCCGCCAGTGTTCGGCCGGCCACCGTTTGGCCTCCGTGCCCGCCCCCACGTGGATCACGATCCGCGGTCCATTGGCCGGTGTTTTCTCCCGGAGGTAGTCCCACCATTGACCCGCCCGGCGGCGAGCCTCTTCCGACGGTTGAACGACCGGTCGCCACGGTTCGTCGTCCGGGCGAATCCCCAACTCGGCCAAAAGGGCCAGTCGCGACTCGGCTTCCGGCCGGTTGGGCACGTAGCGGGGACTGTCGGTCAGCAGGAATCCGCCGCCGCCCGCGTCCCAGCCCAGTCGCCGACGGGCCCCACAGAGCCAGAGGACCAACGCCAAGGGAAACTCGCCCCGTACGTCGATCGCCAGATCCACCTTGCGGCTGCGGAGCTTCCAACCCCACCAGAGCGTCGCCAACAGCCAGCCAAACCGATTGCCCCGGGCAAACCGGTTGACTCGCGAGACGTGCACCCGGTCGACCTCCGGCACCGCCTCAAACAGTTCCCGGTTCCACTCTCCCACGAGCATTTCGATCGAAGCCGCCGGGTATCGTCGCCGCAGGGCGGGCAACATTACCGTCGAGATGATCCCATCGCCCAGGTGATCCAGTTGCACCAGCAGGATCACCCGCGGGTCCTCGTCCCTCTCCGGTCCAGCCAATGACCATCCAAGCCACTTCAAGCCCCTGCGCAGCATCCCCAACCCACTCGCGACCATCGTTCCCACGAAATCCACCACCGCAAACACCACTCGCCATCGCAACCGCGTATAGCGATAGCGGCCCAGCGGCCGTCGGCGAAGTCGGGTTGGTGAGGCAGATAGGGGCATGAAGTGAGCCTAGGGCAATCAGCAATCAGGTCAGCAATCAGCAGTTGCATCTGCCGGTTGTTCGCGGTTCAATCTTCCTTAGTCCTTAGTCCTTAGACCTTAGTCCTTAGTCCTTAGTCCTAACTCCTTCCCGCGTCATGGCTCGTTCGTACGCTTCCGCGGTCGCGCGGGCTGCGGCTTGCCAGGAGAAGTTCTGTCGGACGTGGTTGGCCAACGGGAGGCTGCGGCCACGGATCATCGCGGCCAGCACGGCGCGACGGATCGCACGGTAGTCGGTCGGGGCGACGTAGGTGGCCAACTCGCCAAAATACTCCAGAGCGGCGCCGCCCTTGGGCAACACTAAGGGGATGCCCGACATCCCGGCCTCCAAGGCCACCAGTCCCGGGGTTTCGTACCAACTGGCCAAGACCAGACAGCCACAGGCTGCATAGGCGCTGGCCAGCAGCGGGTCGTCGTGATCGATCCGGCCGATGAATCGCACATTTTCGCCGGCCGCCAGGCGGCACTCGCCCAGGTAGGCTTCGTGTCCCGGCACCGGTTCGCCAAGGATCACGATCGGGACCTCGGTCCCTTTGAGCGCGCGGAGCACGCCGAGCTGGTTCTTGCGAGGCTCGATGCGTCCAGGGCAGAGCACGAATCCCCGCTGGCCAATCAGCCGGCTAAACGGCGTCGGGTCGACCTCGGCAAACCGCTCGTTGGCGCCGTTGGGCACGACGTGGATCTTGGTGGCCGGCACGTCGAAGTGGCGGATCAGTTGCCAGGCCTCGGCTTGCGAGTTGGGCAATAGCAGGTCCACGGCGTGATACAGCCGCCGTCGCCACGACGGCAGCCGGGGACACGCCGCCCGGGCCAGGTATCGGCCACAGGCAACGAGCCGTCTGCCGATCGGTTTCGGCTCCAGCCAATAACTCGTCAGGCTGAACCAACTGATCGTTGACAACACCACGGGCACCCGCTGCCGCTTGGCCGCTTCGACCAGGGGCAAGTGCTCTGGTAGGCTGCCGAACAGGTGCAGGCAGTCGGCCCCGGCCAGCCGCTCCTCCCATGGCCGCCACAGGTGGGCGTCAATCCCGATCGACTGCAAGGCCTGCGTGGTGGCGAGCATCTGCACCTCGCCGCCGCCCGGCCAGTCCAGCGCGGTCAGCTTCCCGGCGATCAGCACGCGCGGCGATCGCGTCCGGGCCGTCGGCTCGCTCGGTTGTGGCTGTCGGGGTGTGGGCTGTATTCTCATAGGCATTCATACACCCTCTCCCTCCGGGAGAGGGTTGGAGTGAGGGGATGTGTCATGGATGCCGTCTCCATGCTTCCCTTCACCCTAGCCCTGTCCCCGAGGAGGAGGGCCTTATTGTTACCGTTTCCACCAGCGCCGCAAAGACCGTTTGGCCCAGTTCCGCCAGGTGTTCGTGGGGATCTCGTCGACCGGCGTGACATATTCCCAGTCGAGCAGTCGGCGCACCTGGGCTCGCAGCCCGTGGGGGTCGTCGAGCTTGAGCGGTGCGACGATCGGCTCGGCGGTCCGCTCGTCGTAGACCAGCGCCTCGGCCGAAAACTGCACCACCGGCTTGTCCAAGGGCAGAACCGCTACCTGATTGCCGCGACAAAGCTCGATCCCCACCGGATACGTTGGCGAGCCGTTCAAGACCTGGACCGAAAACTCCCCATCTTGCGAAGTCACACGGATTCGCACCTCGCCTCGGGCACGCCACCACTGGTTCAGCTCTCCGAGCGAGGTTCGCCAGACGTCGCTGCGACCGGCCGCCCAACGGAAGACCTGCCGCACCACGTGTGCGCAACCGCCCGCCTCGCCGGTAGGATGCCCGTACAAGAGCACCGGCTCACCCCGATCGCACTTGATCTGGGCCACATGCACCAGGTAGTCGGCGGCGGCCTCCATCGCGACCGCTTTCCGCTGCAAGCCTTCTGGCGACGCCAAGGGCACGACTCGCTTTACGGCATCGACAAACAGTTCCAGGCAGACCGGATGGATCGGAATCTGAAGCACGCCGGCCGTGCCCACGAAGAACGGCAGGTCGTCGTAGGCCAGGGCAAACTCCGAACTGTACGGGATCCCAAGCGACTCCAGGGCCACGAGCAAGGACCGGTTGAACCGGCCGTTCGGGGCCACGAACCCCGAGGGCTCGATTCGGGCCGCCTGGAGCACGTCGATTCCCCGGCGGATGTTTTGCCAGTTTTCCTCGACCGTCTGATAGGTGTGATGCCAGAAACCATGCGCACCAACGTCCAGCCCACGCAGCCGGGCCAGCGCGCCGGGCGCCGATTCATAGGCCGATCCGCAGACATAATGACTGGTGGCCTGCTCCTGGCCGGCCAGCGAGTCGAGCGTGGTCGCAAAATCGGCCGGGTCGTAGTGGTCGTAGTCGAGGCGGAAGTTCAGCGCGGTTCGATAGGGGAACGGGAATGCGGCGATCCGCAGCCAGATTCCGCCGAGCTGTTCGATCTGTTGGCGGAGCTGGTCAAGAAGCTGCCGACGCACTGCCCGCTTGTCGACCCGGGCGATCTCCTCCACAAGTTCGAACTCGGCCACCTGCCACTGGAAACCGGCGGAACGCTGATCGACCAGGGCTTTGAATGGATCCTCGTCGAACCCGTCACGCAGCGAAGCGACGTCGATAACGATCTGCCCCACGGCCGGCGTCTGGCAGGCCCCGGCCTGGGAGTCGAAGAGGACAAACCGCCCCTCCGCTTCCCCGAGCCGCCGGTCGACAAACGGAATCCCTTCCTGGGCGAGTGCCTGACGCAGCCCGCGCGGCACGGTGTCCAATACGAGCGGGAGCAGTGGCAATGGACTGGAAAAAGGAGCGGCGTGATTCATCGGCCCATCTCCTGTTCGTGCCAGTAACGGCGATGCCGTTCGGCTAGGACCCATTCCGACAATCCGCTGAGCAGGCAGAACGCCCAGCCGGCCGGACCATCCCAAAAACCCTGTTTCCAGATCAACCGGCGAAACACCTCCCGGCCGGGTGCGATCCACGCGTCGCGGCGTCGCGGCGGGCGTCCGTCCGCCACCCGGGCGGCGGCCTCCAGGGCCGTGTAGCGGTGCATCTTGCTCAAGAAGGCGTGGAGGTCGGGGATCGTATGGTGCTCCAGCCAGACGCTGGTCTGCCCCACGTCGCCCACGACCCGCAACACCTCGTGCACGTCGCCCGTCCACCTCGCCGCATCGCGGCGGAACAGGCGGATCGGCCGGTCGTCCTGCGTTCCGCCGTAGCGCACCGGCCGTCCGAAGATCGTGCTGCGGATCGGCACCCGATAGGCTAAATAACGCGGCTCGGAGGCGGAGCAACGTTCGCGGATCTCCGCAGCCAGCGAGGGCGTGGGCCGCTCGTCAGCGTCGATCGAGAGAATCCAGTCGCCCGAGGCTTGCTGCAAAGCGAAATTCCTCTGGCGGGCGAACGTGTCGAACGGCCGCTTCCATACCAGGGCGCCATGCGACCGGGCCACCTCATCGCTCCCAGCGGTCGAGCCGCCGTCGATCACGACGATCTCGTCGACCCAATCCAGCCGCGGCAGCA
>JBDKTH010000142.1:0-1859 GCA_039680305.1 Thermoguttaceae bacterium
TCGTGCTGACCGTGGCCAGCAGATGCTTGTGCATCTCGGCCACCTGGGCGACCAGTTCCTTGCGCACTGGGAGGGCCAGTTCCCGGGCGAGCCGTTTCTGTGCCTCGGGATTTTTCTCGGCTTTGACTTGTGCCAGGGCCGCATGGAACCGGGCCCACGTGCAGTTCACCTGGGCATTGGCCCGCAGGTAGCGGAACGTGTCGAGCCAATACAGGAACCGCTCGCGACTGCCCGCCCCCTGCACCTTGGACTCCAGTTGGGCCAGTTGGTCGACAAACGCATTATCCTTGGCCACCTCGGCCCAGGGGCGAGGGTCGGGCTTGATCCCGCCCGGGCCGTTGACCCAATCGCTGGGGCGTGGAAGCTGGCCATCGATCTTGGTGAAGATCGCCGCGGCAGCGTCGGCTACCTCGTCGCCAAACTGGACGCGGGCCCAGTCGGCGTAGAAGTCGGCCGACGACAGATAGCGATCGCGAGGCCGGCTGGGGCCCTTTGCCGCAGGCCAGTCGGCCTGGTAATCCTGCCAGGCTGGACCGCCGCAGTTGATCCGTCTGGTCACTGGGCCTTGGACGACGATGCCGGCAATCGAGGGGAACTCGGTCTGAGGGAGGAAGTCGATCACCAGCCGGCCGTCGGTCACCTGGACGCCGTCGAACGTGTAGTCGGTCGCCCGACTCTGCCCCACCTTAGCGAACAGGTCGAGGCGGTCGATGACTTTCTTCCCCTGGAGCTTGACGCCGAAGACCCGCTTGCCCGGCGCCTTGTAGTGGGGTTCGCAGAACTTAAGCGTCACCTTGTACGTGCCGTTGGGGTCGTCGAGGTTGTACGCTCGCCCATCGTAGCGAACGGTCTGATAGATCGGATCGTCTTCGGTGTCGGCGATCGCGTGGGAGAACCGGGCGTACTGTCCGCCGTCCGGCCCTTCGAGGAGTTTGGTGGGGGCAGGGGGTTGGAGTTGCGGATTGACGGCCGGGTTCCAGGCGCGCTGGTCCCAGGCGGCCTTGGCCAGGGCCGAGACGTTAGGGCCCAAGACGCGGGTTCGCCAGTGGATTCCCAACAGGCCCGTGCAACCATAGGCCCGGGCGTCGGCCGCGTCCTTGCGCATCCGGCCGACCCAGAGCTGCGGGGAAATCATGGCCGGGTCGTCTTCCATCCAGGGGATGGCCCACTTGGGCCGGCCTCGGACCTCGGCAAACCCGGGCTCGACCGGCGTGGCGCCCACCATGCGGTTGATGCAGCTCATTGGCATCTCTTTGGGCAGGACCGTGTCGAACAGCGACGGCGATTGCGGCGGCCCAAGCACCCAACCGCACGTGGCCAAGGTGAACGGCGTCTTGACCTTCTCGGCCGCGGCCATGGCCGCCTGGAGATCGGCCATCGTGGACCGGATCTGCTCGTCTTTCACGGCGGTCCAGGTCCAGGTCTCCGGCGTCCAGAACCAGTAGTAGTCCAGCGGATGCGTGGCCATGATCCGGCGGAACATGCCTTCATAAACCTCTTGGACCACGGCCGGGTCGGCGGGATTCTTGCCCGCGGCTTTGAGACGTTCCTGGACCGCCTTGGGGAGGACGAGCGGGGTTTCCGTGCCGAGGCAAGTCTTGATGCCCAGTTGTCCGGCAAAGCTGAACACCGAGCGCAACAGCCCGCCCATCCGATCAAACAACTCGTTGCAGTCCTCGGGCGTCTTGGGCCAGGGCGTCATGCCGCGCATGTAGTCGACGCCGTAGTCGTCCCGGTCGAACAGCTCGCCGGCCCCGTGGCGGTAGTCGCTGGTCTTCATCGCCGCGTAGCCCCAGGTGCCGCTTTGCGCGGTGAAGTGGCGAGAAGGATAGCTCGAAGCGACCTGGCCGTTGGGCCGG
>JBDKTH010001313.1:0-17259 GCA_039680305.1 Thermoguttaceae bacterium
TGCGTCTTTTTCCCGAATTTCTCCCCCCCCGTGAATCGACATGTCCCGAGTCTGCAAGCTAGGGTTTTGGGTACGTTCTTCTGGGGGACATAACCATTCGTTCCCGGCTCTGCCGCTTACGAACGCGAGTCCCATTGACTTTAGGGACCCGCGGCAGCCCGTGTGATCACCTTGGGGGATCACGTCAGAGCGGTCATTTGTAGTAGGACCATATGAGATTACCTGGAAAGGTGTTCCTCGTGACGTTGGCGATTGTCAGCGGCGTGTTCACGCTATCGCTGGCCATCACGGCAGCCGCGTTTCACCCTAGCAGTACGGCCGAGGGGCGTGCAAGCCTGTGGTTTCTCCTCGGCAGCCTGGCTGTCGGTGGAGGGATTGTCAGCCTAGTGCTCCGCGGGGTCGTCGGCCGTTCGGTTCAAGGGGTGATCCTCGACCTCGAGAAGAGCCGCGAGGAACTGCTGGCCGCCGTGCAGACGGCCGAGGACGCCAGCCGGGCCAAGAGCGAGTTCTTGGCCAGCATCAGCCACGAGATTCGCACGCCGATGACCGCGATCCTCGGGTTTGTCGATCTGATGGTCGCCAACCTCAGCTGCTGCACCTGCTGCCCGGAAAGCGTCTCCTGCCAAACGCGGGAGAAGAACCTCGAATACGCCCAAACCATCGAGCGGAACGGGAAGTTCCTGCTGCAGATCGTTAACGACGTGCTCGACCTTTCCAAGATTGAAGCCGGCCGCTGCGAGATCGAACGCATTGGCTGCAACGTGGGCGAGTTGCTCGATGACGTGGAGGCCTTGATGGAGGGACGCTGTCAGGCGAAGGGGCTGGCGTTTGGGATCGAGTGCGTCGGCGCGATCCCCGAGACGGTTGAAACCGATCCGGTGCGTCTGCGGCAGATTCTCATCAATCTCCTGGGCAACGCGGTGAAGTTCACCGAATGTGGCGCAGTTCGGCTCGTGGTCCGTTTCCCGGCCGACACCGTCGCAGACCGGCGAGGACCGGGGCAGGGCTTGCTCGCGTTCGACGTGATCGACACGGGGATGGGGATCTTGCCCGAGCAGATGCCTCGGCTATTTCAGCCGTTCAGCCAGGCCGACAACGCCACCACCCGCAAATTCGGCGGGACCGGCCTGGGGCTGGCCATCAGCAAGCATCTGGCGATGATGCTCGGCGGCGATCTCACGGTCACCAGTGCGCCGGGGCAGGGGAGCACGTTCCGGGTGACGATCGCCACCGGCCGCCTGGAGGGAGTGCGACTGGCCCATCTACCGGAACGAGGGCGGTCCCCATGCCAGGCGCTGGCGACGGAGACCGTGATCCCGTCGCTCGCCGGAACCCGGGTCCTCCTGGCCGAGGACGGCCCGGACAACCGGCGTCTGATCGCGTGTCTATTAGCGAAAGCCGACGTCGAGGTGACGATGGTGGAGAATGGGCAGCAGGCCGTCAACGCCGCGATCGCTGCCGAACACGAAGGGACGCCGTTCGACGTGGTTTTGATGGACATGCAGATGCCCTTGGTCGACGGCTACGAAGCGGTCGGCATGTTGCGCATGCAGGGCTACAGCCGTCCGATCATCGCGTTGACCGCGCATGCCATGGCCGGCGATCGCCAGAAATGCCTGGATGCGGGGTGCAACGAGTACGTGGCCAAGCCGATTGACAAGGTGCGGTTGGTGCAAACGATCGAACGCTGGCTGCCCTCTCGGCGTGCCGAAGCATCCCCGAGCTGATCAAGTGACCTCGATCTGGTTGCTCAGCGGATGGCCGCCTGGAAATGCCATCGCCGCATGCTGGGCCCGCTGCTTGGTATAGAAGGTGGTGCAACGTCCGGTGAGCGTCACGCCCTGTCGGCCGACTTCGACGCGGAGATTCCGCACGCGTCCGCCGGTTTCGCGAGAAACGGCCTCCTCGATCGAGGCCGCCAGCTGTTCGGCCTCGGCGAGGGTTTCCGGAAGGGGGTGATCCCCAGAGTGGGTCGGCGCGGCCGCACGGCCAGTCTCCAAAGATCGTTCGTCCATGGCTCCCTCCACGCACGTCATCGCCTGACCGGGTCCGTCGATCAGTCGACGATCAAACAAGGCAGGAAACGTCCATGCTTCCTTGCTCTAGCTTCGCTGCTCGGGGCAGCAACATCCTGTTGGTTGTGAACTGGTGAGCCGGCCGCTTTCCTTTCCAGGCCCTCAACGGACATGGATCGTGTTGACCAGCTCCAGTTCCTGTTCGTTGCATTCTTTGCAGACCGCGCGGACGACCTCTTGGGCCAGCTGCTTGTAATAGAAGCTTGATACGGTGCCCGAGAGCAGCAGGTTTCCTTTCTGCTGTTCCACTTGCAGATCTCGCAGTTCGAAAATGGGACTGCTGGCCAATGCCCGTTGTGCTCGCGGTTGAACGTCTCTTACCGAGGCGTGAGCCATCAGCATCCCTTTTGTTTCTTCCTTGGCGTGCCCCACGATCATCCTTGCGCCGATGGCCGTCTGCCACATGACAACCCGACCCCATGATGAGCACGTCGAGAGTCAGACGAGATTGCAGAATGGAGCACCCAGGGATGGTCGTCTGCCGCAATCGTATCTTGCCGACGACGTTGCTTTTGGATGTCACCCAAAGCGGCCAAAATCGACAATTATCCAGTCCCCAGTGTACAGATCTCGTTACACAGGCGTCAAGCCCCCATAGGTCCGTCCAGCGACGAAAACAGGGACGGGCCCCGCCTATTTCTGCGCGGGTCGAGGGGAGAAGGGGGACGGCAGCCGCGGGCCGGGGCCTCGCCATGAGGTGCATCCGGACGAAGGGCTCCCGTCCCCTTGAAATGCTTGGTTTTTCTGAGCACGCCAGAATGTCCGGCCTAGCTCGACAACTTTCCCGTGGTCTTCAGATACGCGATCACCTCGTCGGCCAAGGCTTCCGCCGACTTGCTCGCGCCGTCGAGGACCAGCTCCGGGGATTGCGGGGCTTCGTAAGGGTCGTCGATGCCGGTAAAGCCTTTGAGTTCACCCGCCCGAGCTTTCTTGTAAAGGCCTTTCGGATCCCGCTTCTCGCACAACTCGATCGGCACGTCGACGAAGATCTCGACAAAGTCGCCCTTGGGCATCGAGGCGCGCACCCGATCGCGATCGACGCGGTAGGGGCTGATGAAGGCAGTGATAGCAATGATGCCTGCCTCGGAGAAGAGCTTGGCCACCGTGCCGATACGGCGGATGTTCTCTTCCCGGTCCTGCGCAGAGAACCCAAGGCCGAACCGCTTGGCGAACTCCTCACCGTGCACGGGACGGAGCATGGCCGGCCCGGCATTGAGGCCATGACGGATATTGTCTCCGTCGAGGACGAAGCTATGCTTACCCATCGAGTGGAGCTTATGGTCGACGAGGTTGGCGATCGTGCTCTTGCCACAAGCGCTCAGGCCGGTAAACCACACCACGCATCCCTTGTGGCCCTGGAGGGTCTCGCGTTCCTCGCGCGAAACGGCGTGGGCGTGCCAGTGGACTTGCACTTGGGGATCGTTAGTCATCGGGGGAATCTCTCCTTGTTAAATTAATGGCAACCTTCTGTGTCAATAAGGTAGCCATGCATGATATGCTCTTGGAGGGTTGGACCGCAACAGGGGTTGTCTAGAGGGGGGCGACTTCGGCCCTGGCTCAGACACTGGGGTCGCCTCGATTTTTGAGTCCCAGTATAATACGCGTTTCAGGTCGGTTGATGATCCTGAGACTAAGGATGGATCCATGAGTCAAACGCAAACTGCGGCTTCTGGTGTTGCACGCCCCACGACGATGGTAGGGTCTTCTGCTGCAACACTTTACGATAAATGCATGGCCCTGGCCGGCAACCTCTGGTGGAGCTGGCACTCCGAGGTAATTAACCTTTTCAGGGACCTCGATCCCATTCGATGGAGGCAGTTGGATCACAACCCGATCGCGCTGCTCAGCGAATTCACCCCAGAGCGGCTGGAGTTGCGGGCGTCGGAGTTGGTGCTCCACAGCCGCATCAATCATGCCTATCGCCGTCTGAAAGAGTACATGGCGGAGACCCCCCTCTGGTCGAGGACCCATGCCGGAGTGCTGGGCTCCAAGCCGGTGGCCTACTTCTCCTTGGAGTTTGGCGTCCACGAGTCGATCCCGATCTACTCGGGCGGCCTGGGGGTTTTGTCGGGCGACCATATCAAGAGCGCCAGCGAGCTGGGCGTTCCGCTGGTGGCGATCGGTCTGTTCTACGATCAGGGATATTTCAAGCAGCAGTTGGACCTCGACGGCTGGCAACGGGAAGAGTATCTGGATACCAAGGTGGAAAACCTGCCCATGGAACCCGCCCGGGGACCGGATGGCAAGGCGATCACCGTCGAGATCCAGACGCGTACTGGCCGGCTGTTTGCGAAGGTCTGGCTGATGCGGGTCGGCCGCGTCAACCTGTACCTGTTGGACTGCGATGTCGACGGCAACAGCCCCGAGGATCGCGAGTTGACCAGCCGCCTCTATGGCGGCGACACGCGGACCCGGATTCGGCAGGAACTGGTCGCCGGGGTCGGCGGGATCCGCGCCCTGCGGGCGCTGGGGATCACGCCCGGCGTCTATCATCTGAACGAGGGGCATTCGGCGTTTGCCACGATCGAGGCGGTCCGCGAGCGGATGAAGCACGACGGCCAGAGCTTTGACGACGCCTTGCGCGAAGTGGCGCAGCGGACCGTCTTCACCACGCACACGCCGGTTCCCGCCGGGCATGACCGTTTTGACGGCGGCCTGGTCGAAGAACACCTCGGTCCGTTGCGTGAGGAGCTAGGCATTTCGTTCGATCAGTTGATGGGCCTCGGCCGGGTCGAACCCAAGAATCCCCACGAGCCGTTCTGCATGACGGTGCTCGGGCTGAAGCTGTCGCGGCGGGCCAACGCCGTCAGCTCGCTGCACGGCCACGTCTCGCGACGCATGTGGGCCCATCTCTGGCCGTGGCGCGTCGAGGAGGAGATCCCCATTGGGCATATCACCAATGGCGTGCATACCCCCAGTTGGCTCGCCCAGCAGATGCAGATCCTCTACGATCGGCACTTCCCGGCCGGTTGGTTCCACCGGCTCCACGAGTTCGATGTCTGGCAGTACATCCACAATGTCGATCCGGGCGAGCTGTGGGAAACCCACCACGCCTTGAAGAACCAATTGCTGGCCTTCGTGCGTCGTCGGGTCAGCCGCCAATGCCGGCGCCGCGGGGAGAGCGACGAGGCCGTCGAAGCCGCACGGAACATGTTCGATCCGAACATCTTGACGATCGGCTTCGCCCGTCGGTTTGCCACCTACAAGCGGGCTGACATGATCCTGTCCGACCCGGATCGGCTGGCGGCGATCATCAACAATCCGGATCACCCGGTGCAGTTCATCTTCGCCGGCAAGGCCCATCCGGCCGACGAGCCCGGCAAGCGGCTGATCCAGAAGATCGCCAATCTCCGCTTCGATCCGCGGTTTGCCCATCGGATCGCCTTCATCGAGGACTACGACATCAACGTCTGCCGGCACATGATCCAGGGGGTCGACGTGTGGTTGAACAACCCGCGGCGTCCGCTGGAAGCCTCGGGCACGAGCGGCGAAAAGGCCGTGCTCAATGGGGCGTTGAACCTGTCGATCCTCGACGGCTGGTGGGCCGAGGCCTACGACGGCACCAACGGCTTCGCGATCGGCAAGGGCACCAGCCACGTCAACGACCAGATCACCGATCGGCGTGACGGGGAGTCGCTCTACGAGGTCTTCGAGAAGCAGGTCATTCCGCTCTACTACGATCGCGACATCGACGGCCTGCCACGGCAGTGGATCAAGCGGATGATGAACTCGATCAGCACCTTGGCCTGGCGGTTTAGCGCCCAGCGCATGGTGGCCGATTACGTGCGTCACACCTACTTGCCGGCCGCCGGCGGCCTGAGCTGCGACATGGACATGTTCTGATGCCTGAGATTTACGAGCATCATCACACGATCCGCAACGACGAAGTCGACTCGTTGGGCCATGCCAACAACGTGTGCTACGTCGGCTGGCTGCAGGATGCGGCGGTGGCCCATTCCACCGCCCAAGGCTGGTCGGGCTCGCGGTATCGGGAGATGGGTTGCGGCTGGGTGGTCCGTTCGCACAAGATCGACTACCTCCAATCCGCATATGAGGGGGATGCGATCGTGGTGCGAACCTGGGTGGCCACGATGAACAAGGCCACCTCGCTGCGCCGCTACCAGATCGTCCGCGCAGCCGATCAAACGTTGCTGGCAACCGCCGAAACCCTGTGGGCCTTCGTCAACTATGCCACTGGCCGGCCAACGCGCATTCTCCGCGAGATCGCTACGGCCTACCAGACGCTGGAGCAGGGAGCGGGGAAGGAGTAAGGACGAAGGACGAAGGGGATCGCTTGGTGGGGCGGGAGCGATTCGCGGAAGGCCAATTAGAATTCCCTCTCCCTCCGGGAGAGGGTTAGGGTGAGGGAAATCGCCAATGCTCGGGCATTGGCCGTTCCTCTCACCCTTTTTTGTTCATCAAGACGCAACGTCGCCCTGCTGAGGCCCTCTCTGCATCTTGACGCGATTTCCTTCCCTTGCTTTACTCACTTTCCTGAACCCTGAACCCTGAACCCTGAACCCTGAACCCTGAACCCTGAACCCTGAACCCTGAACCCTGAACCCTGAGTCGTCCCATGAAAGTCCTCGTCATCATCGGTCATCAGCATCAAGGAAGCTTCTGCCACGCGATCGCCGAGACGGCGATGAAGCAGTTGACGGCGGCGGGGCATGAGGTCGTCTACCACGATCTGTATGCGGAGGGGTTCGACCCGATCTTGCCTCACGAAGAGGTGCCGAAAACGGCGACACTCAGCCCGGATATTCAGCGACACTGCGAGGAGGTCAGGGGGGCCGATGGCTATGTGATCGTGCACCCCAATTGGTGGGGCCAGCCGCCGGCGATACTCAAAGGCTGGATCGACCGCGTGTTTCGGCAGGGCGTGGTGTATGCGTTTGGGCCAAACGGCGTCATTGGGTATCTCAAAGGGAAGCAGGCTCTGGTGTTGACCACGTCGAACACGCCGCGTGACATGGAACTCAAGCTCTATAGTGACCCGCTGGAAAACCTTTGGAAGAACTGCATCTTCGGCCTTTGCGGCCTGACAGACTTTGTGCGCCGCAACTTCGAGCCGATCATCCTCAGCACGCCCGAGCAACGTAGCGAGTGGCTGAGCGATGTCTCGAGGATGGTGGCCGAGCAGTTTCCGAGCCGCAAGTGAGGGGTCCGGGCGAGGGGGGGAACGCGGAGATTTCAATTCGGAATGGCCTGAGCGGCGAGGGCCGTGTTCTGTAGTGGGAGTTCTTCCGGGAAGAATCCCATCTGGTGAGACCCCAGATTGGTTGACTGGCCCCCTCCTGAACCACTACAATGCCAACTTCAGAGTTTTCCGGATGGGCCCCGCCGGAACGAACGGGAGCGGGGAATACGGCATTGGTTTGGAGACCGACAGATGAAACGTGAAGAGATCCTGGCGAAGCTTGCCTCGGGTGAACTGAAGGTGGAAGAGGCCAGCCGGATGCTGGAAGAAGTCGAGACGCCCAAACGCGGCTCGTTGTACTGCAAGGTCAGCGCGAAAGGGGCCATCAGCGTCTACGGGCTCCAACGGATGCCGGTGACCCTCTATGTCGAGCAGTGGGAGCGGCTGCTGGGCTTCAGTGACGAGATCCGCCAGTTCATCCAAGAGCACGAAGCGGAATTGAAGCGGAAGCAGCCGAAGGAGTAGCGGCTGGCCTTCCACGACATGCTTCGATCCCCGGCGATCGGTTGATTCGAACCAGGGGGACAAGAGCCTTCTTCGCCCCGAGCGTCGATTGTGGGCAGCGGAAGAAGACTCTTGTCCCCTCGTCCTTTTTCCGCGTTGCGGCTGTTTGCGGCCTTGGGCGAGACGTCGCAAGCCCGGTGGTCGTCGCCGCTACGCGTTCTGCTGTTCGAGGCCACAGAGCATTTGCGCGGCCAGCAGGGCGTTCTCGCGCCCGCCGATCCGCTGGATGAAGTCGTTGACGGCAAAACGTTCCTCGTCGAGCAGGTCACGCGGATCGGTCAACAGCGCGGCCAGGAGTTGTTCAGCCGGTAGGTTATCGAGGCACAGGACCATGGCGATAGATCCAGAAGGCTGGGATGGCAGGTTTCTTCTGTACACGGATCGGATCGTCGCAAAGAACGAGTTGACCTCGATCGCGGGAAACCCGCCCTGGTGCAAAGCTATCGCGAGGCGCATGGCGATTACGGGGACTCTGACGAAGCAACAGCCTCGGCGGTCGCCAGGGAGATGAGAGCGGTGCTAGCATTGATAGTATTCGGCCAAAGGGCGTCAAGAAATGAAATCGGGGCGGCAAGCGCCACCCCGGTTTAACAGCACGAGCGATGGTCCATGGCCCGGCACGGGCCCGCAACGGCGGGCCGCTTACTTCATCCGCGAGGCGTCGGCCGCCTGACGACGATACTTGTCGACCCGGTTCAGGAGCTGCCGCTGCTTCGGCTTGCTCTTGCTGATCTTGGCCAAACGGAAGTACTTCTCCGCCAGCCCGAGCTTTGTCTGGACGAGGTTGTTCTTGATCTCTTCTTTACCCATTTCGGTTCTCCTACAAAAAGTTCCACTCTAAAGTCTTCGGGCCGTTTGGTCCAGGGGGGAAACCGCTTTTCTGGCGGCTTCGGGTCGCCTGACAGCCCGATATGGGGGTGAAGACGACGTGTAACCCCGCTTGTGGTTGTAGGTTTTCCCACCTGGAAGTATTCCCCAGGCCACTTGGGGATAATCAAGGTGTATCGAGTTTTCGCTCGGCTTTCATCACTCGTGTTGCTTGCTTCATGATTCTTGTGATACCCCTTCGATCAGGATAAGATGCTTTCGCAGAAAACGGGTTTCCTTCGGCAGAAAACACAAGGCGGAGAAACAGCATCATGCAGTTGGCCGTGCATCCTTGGCGATATCTCTCGACGATCGCGATGGTGCTTGTCCTCGTGGGGGCCTCCGCGCAGGCCGAGGTGGTTTGCGAGGGCTCCTATGATGGGCACCTGCAGGGGATCGCCGTGGATGGGGCCAAGGCGATCTACTGGTCGTTCACCGCGACGCTCGTCAAGACCGACGAGAACGGCAAGCTGCTCAAGAGCGTCCGGGTTCCCAGTCACCATGGCGATCTGACCTGCCACGAGGGGAAGGTGTACTGCGCGGTGAACCTCGGCAAGTTCAACCAGGAGCCGGGAAAGGCCGACTCGTGGGTCTACGTGTTCGACGCCAACGATCTTGCGCTGATCGCCAAGCACCCGACGCCCGAGGTCGTTCATGGCGCCGGCGGCATGGACTACCGCCAGGGGCACTTTTATGTGATTGGCGGATTGCCGGTCGGTTACCAGGAGAACTACGTCTATGAGTACGATGATGCCTTCCGCTTCGTGAAGCGGCATGTCGTCAAGAGCGGCTACACCCTGATGGGGATCCAGACGGCTTGCTTTGCTCACGGTTTCTGGTGGTTCGGCTGCTATGGCAAGAAGCTGCTGCAAACCGACGAGGCGTTCCATCTGGTCGGCAAGTACGACTTGGATTTCGGCACGGGCGTGGCCGGCCAGTCCGACAAGAGGCTTCTCAAGGGCGTTTCCTTCAAGGAGAACGGACGCTGGCATGGCAAGGCGGTCGTGGCTCCGCTTCCCGAGGCACCGCAGGAAAAACGATGACGGAACCATCTCGAACCCGCGCTTTTGACGAGTCCGCAGCCACCTGGGATGACAATCCGCACCGAATCGCGCTGATGAAAGCGGTGGGAGAGACGATCCTCCGTGAAGCCAAGCCCACGAGCGATATGGAGGTGCTCGACTATGGCTGCGGGACGGGACTGGTGGGCCTGTATCTGTTGGCCCACGTTCGGAGCGTCACGGGAGCCGACAATTCGACAGGCATGCTGCAGGTTCTGGGCGAGAAGATCACTCGCGGCGGGCTGACGCACATGCAGGCCCTCAAGCTCGATCTGGAGCACGATCCCGTTCCGCCGGCTCGGTACCACATGATCGTCGTCTGCATGGCCCTGCACCATATTGCCGCCCTCGACCGCGTGTTGGGGGCGTTCTACGAGATGCTTTGTCCGGGCGGCAGGTTGTGCATCGCCGATCTCGACACAGAACCGGGCGTCTTTCATGACGCGGAGACTGCCGCCAGCGTGTTTCACCACGGATTCGATCGCGCGGAACTGAAAGCCCGCCTCGCCCGGATCGGCTTCAGGGACCTCGGCGATGTGACGGCGCACACGGTCTACAAACCGGTCAACGGCGGCCTACCGCGGGGCTTTCCGGTGTTCTTGATCGCCGGTCGGCGATAGCGAAGCATGCACGCTCTCGTTTCCCCCGTCAAGCGACGGGGAAATGGCCAGGATGTGCATGCGCCAGCTAGAGTTCATTGCCGTGCGCAACCAAGAGAAAGCGCATGAGAGAGCTCATGTATTGATCGAATGACCGGCTTGCGCCATGTGAAACGGGCGAGGGAGTCGCTTGACCCGAGGAAGCGCACGTGGCGTGTGTCGGTCTCTTGCCCCCCTGCGTCGATCACCTCGCACATCGGATGAGGTGGCTCCACCGTCGTGCGCGGCATTCCGCTCAAAGTTTGAGTGAGAAGTTTAAGAATCCCCCGTTGATTCGGCTTGCGAATCCGTGCAAGTCGGTCATCTGTGTCCTATCTTCCAAGAAGTAAACGTCGCATGACGTGAGTGGACAGCAGACGAAGGGGGACAAACCGATGTCTGACAAAGCATCGATCACTGTGGGGCAGGCCTCCGACGGCCAGCACGAGCTGATCCTAAACGGCGAGGTCAACATCTTCGTGGCCTCGCAACTGCAGCAGGAAGCCGTACGCCTTGTCGAGAGCGGACAAAACGTGCGGGTGTGCTGCGAGCAGGTCGATTCGTTCGACGCTGCGGCACTGCAAGTCCTTGTTGCCTTGAGTGAGGCCTTGGTGTCGCAAGGTCGGGCTCTTCAGTTCCAGGGGCTTTCCCAGGGACTGCTCAGCACGATTCAACTGGCAGGACTCGCGGAGAGGCTCACGCGGGATCCCCCGCCACTCGAAGGGCCGCAGGGCGTTTGCAGCGAGACGCCCGCCGCGGAAAACGCCTCCGGGCAACACGCCTAGATTTTCTCCCTCCTGAGTTCGCCCGCCTTCCGCCAGCCCTGGCGTATCCCTCCCGCCCCGAATCGTTTCCTTGCCTTCCCAACCCTCGCACGGTTACACGAACTGCCATGCCTGAAGCACTCCATCCCATGTCTGGCAATGCAGCCAGTTTCGACCAGGCTCTGCACGATCCAAGTGATGGCGGCGCGTCGTTGTCGACAGGCTTGCCGCCGGTGGCCAAAGAAGTCGTCTCTTGCCTTACCATGCTCCCTGTGCTGGAGACGCAATTGCGGGAGACGATCGCGCAGATCGAACAGGGCGTGGTGCAGGTCGGAGACAGCTTTGCGGGAATTGCCCAACGGGCCCGCGAAGCGGTCACTCAGATTTCCCGGGGACAGACCGACCACGAGAAGACCGGCTGTGGCCAGTTGATCGGCGAAACACGGGAGACCATGAGCCGCCTCATGCAACGGATCGAGCAGACGAGCCGGCTCTCCCAAGCCACGGTCCAGCGCATGCTGGAGATCGAACAGCGAATCCAAGGCCTGGAACGGACGCTGAGCGAGATCGATTCCGTGGCCGCGAACGCCCGGCTTCTGGCGCTCAACGGCCAGATCGAAGCCGCGCGGGCCGGGGCCCATGGCGCGGCCTTCGCGATCGTCGCCACGGAAACCGCGAAGATGGCCGTGCATGCGGTGGGGGCGAGCAAGACGATTCGCCAGATGATCGGCGAACTGTCGACCGAGATTAGCGGTGCGTCGCAGGACCTGCGCCAACGAGCCTCGGCCGACAACGAAGTGGCCGCCGAGAGCCGTGGGGAGGTGAATCGGGCCCTGGACTGCATGGGGACCATGCACGACGAGATGCGGCAGGCGATGCAGCAGGCCAAAGAGAACAGTCAGCGACTGGCCCAGGACATCTCGCATGCCGTGGTGGCGATGCAGTTCCAGGACGCCGTGAGCCAACGGATCAGTCATGTGATCGCCACCCTGGAGGAGATCGATGCGACGTTGCGCTCGAATCTCGATCCGGCTGGGAGTGGAGATCCGTCCGGCCGGACGGTGAACGATAGCCCCGACGACTGGACCCGCCGGATGGCCGAGCAGTACACGATGGATTCGGAACACAAGGCCCTTGCCGCACACGTCGCCGGTGAAGCAGACGACGCGCAGGGACTGGGCGACAACGTAGAACTTTTCTAAGGGAGATAGCCATGTCCAAGACCGTGCTTGTGGTGGATGACTCGACGTCGATGCGGCAGATGGTCTCCTTTACGATGAAGGAAGCCGGCTTTGACGTGATTGAGGGGACCAACGGCCAGGAAGCCCTGACGCAAGTGCAGGGGAAGTCCGTCAACCTGGTGATCACCGACTTGAACATGCCGGTGATGGACGGGATGACCCTGATCCGGCAGCTTCGCGCCAAGCCGGAGTTCAAATTCACCCCGATCCTGATGCTCACGACCGAGTCGCAGGACGCCAAGAAGCAGGAAGGCAAGGCCGCGGGGGCCACCGGCTGGATCGTCAAGCCGTTCAACCCGGAGCAGTTGCTCCAGGTCGTCGCCAAGGTCGTACGCTAGGAGATTGCCATGCAGATCGACATGCAGCGGTTTCACGCGGCGTTCTTCGACGAGGCGGCCGAGCATTTGACCGCGATGGAAGAAGCCCTTCTGAGCCTCGAGCGAACGCCCGAGGAGCCCGAGTTGCTCCACAGCATTTTCCGGGCGGCGCACTCGATCAAGGGGGCGAGCGGAACCTTCGGGTTTGCCGACATCGCCCACTTCACGCACCATCTCGAGAGTCTCTTGGACCGGATGCGGGATGGGGAGATCACGCCGACCCGGGATCTCGTCGAACTTCTGCTGCACTCCGCCGACACGCTCGGCGCGTTGGTGGCCGCGGCCAAGGACGGCGGGCCGCTGCCTGCCGAGGTGGAGTCGATCACCCAAAGCCTGGAAAAATCGCTCGGTCGCGGTCGGGAAGGCACGCCGCTGCCTGCAGCGAAGGTGGCGGTGCCCGTCCCGGTGAGCCAAGAGCTTGCGGAGTATCGCGTCACGTTCGTGCCCGGTCCTGACCTGATGCGCCATGGCATGGATCCGCTTCTCATCCTTCGCGATCTGGCCGAGGTCGGCGAACTCCTGGAGATCGTGGCCGACACCTCCCGCATTCCCGATCTGCGCGACCTCGCGCCCGAAGAATGCTACCTGGGCTGGACCGTCCGGCTGCGCACCGGGCGGAGCCAGGAAGACGTGCAGGCGGTCTTCATCTTCGTGGAAGACAGCAGCCAGGTTGTCGTCGAAAAGTTGACGCCGGCCCCGGTTCGCAGCGAGGCGTCTCCAGGGGAGCCGTCACCAGCAGCTGCGCCTGTGGCCAAAAGCGTGTCGCCGTGTCAGTCCCGGACGCGGAGTCTCGAGTGCTCTTCGATCCGCGTCTCCGTCGAAAAGGTGGACGAACTGATCAACCTGGTCGGCGAACTGGTGATCGCCCAGTCGATGGTCAACCAGGCGGTCAGCCAAATCCCGCCGGAGGCGCTTCCGGCCATGCAGGAGGCCTTGGGGGCGATGAGTCGCAGCACGCGCGACCTGCAGGAGCGGGTCATGGCCGTGCGGATGGTGCCCCTGGCAAGTGTCTTTCGGCGATTTCCCCGGGTGGTCCATGATCTGGCCGGCACGCTGGAAAAGCAGATTGCCGTCGGGATCGCCGGCGAGGACACCGAGCTGGACAAACAGATGATCGAGCAGATTGGCGACCCTCTGACGCATCTTGTGCGCAACGCCGTTGATCACGGCATTGAGTCGCCGCAAGAGCGGCAGGCGGCGGGGAAATCGCCCGAGGGAAAGATCGGGCTTCGCGCCTACCATGAGGGCGGGACCGTGGTCATCGAGGTCAGCGACGATGGCCGGGGCCTGGATCGCGAGCGAATTCACCGGAAAGCGATTGCCCAGGGCCTGGTCAAGGCGGAGGAACCGCTCACCGACGAGCAGATCCACACGCTGATCTTCGCCCCCGGCTTCTCCACGGCCGAGCAGGTGACTGACGTCTCCGGCCGCGGCGTGGGGATGGACGTTGTGAAGCGGAACATTGAAGCCCTCAACGGCTCGGTGAGCATCGAAAGCCAGCGGGGGCAGGGCAGTACGTTCCGCATCCGCCTCCCCCTGACGCTGGCCATCCTCGATGGCCTGGCCGTGAGCCTGAACAACGAGATCTATATCCTCCCGCTGCTGGCCGTGGTGGAGTCGTTCCAACCCAAACCGGATGACGTGAAGACGATCAACGGTAAAGGGGAGGTGATCCTGGTCCGCGGGAAGGCCGTGCCGCTGGTCCGCCTGCATCGGATCTTCCACGTGCCAGCCCAGGTCACCGATCCGACCAAAGGGCTGATCGTGATCTTGGAGAACCAAGGCAAGAGGCTCGGCCTCTTGGTCGACGAGCTTCTCGGCCAGATGCAGGTCGTGATGAAGAGCCTCGAGGCGAATTATCAGAAGGTGGAAGGGATTTCCGGGGCTACGATCCTCGGCGATGGTCATGTGGCGTTCATTCTCGACGTCCCCGGCCTGAGCCGGTTGGCCCACTGAGACAGGATGGCTGTCGATTTCCGCGTGGTGGCCGGGACACGTCGAGGAGGTTCGGCCGCCGCCTGATGGAGTGTTCCTCGCACAACTTGGGAGACATGAAGAATGGCTGAAACAGCCGTGATGGATTGCGCCGCCGGCTTCGCCGCGGACAGCGGTCAATTTCTGACCTTCACCCTCCAGGGAGAAGAATACGGAATCGAGATCCTTCGGGTACAGGAGATCAAGGGGTTTTCCAAGATCCGTCCGATCCCGAATGCGCCCAGTTACATCAAGGGCGTGTTGAATCTGCGGGGCACGGTCGTTCCCGTGCTCGACCTGCGGGCCCGCTTCGGGATGCCGGAGGCCGAATACAACCAGTTCACGGTGATCATCGTGGTCAGCGTGGGGAGCAAAGTCGTGGGCCTGGTGGTCGATGCCGTTTCCGACGTGCTGAACATCACCAATGACCAGGTCGAAGAGACGCCGGAGATTGCGGGGGACACGGACTCCTCGTTCTTTCACGGTATGGGCAAAGTCGGCGAGAAGCTGGTGCTCTTGCTGGACATCGACAGGCTAATTGGCGGCGAGGCGCTTCGCGAGATTCCAACCGACGAGATCGCTTGAGTGGCCCCGGCCCGGAAGAGAAGGGCAGGGGCTGACGCGATATCATGCCCCGAGGCCCTCGGGCGTTTTCTCTGCGTTTTACTGATTCAATAACGAAAGAAACGAATCCTAAGGGAGATACGGACGATGCGTTGGTTCTACAATCTGAAGACCATGTGGAAGCTGATCTGTGGATTTAGCGTCGTGTGCGTCATTACGGCCGTGGTGGGCTACGTGGGGCTCGCCAAGATGTCGACCATCAACGACCTGATGGCCGAGATGCACCACATGCACCTGCTCGGGGTGTCGCATATCAAGGAGGCGAACTTCCAGATCATGGCGGTTGGCCGTGGGATCCGCAACGTCATTCTCTCGGATAATCCGGAGGAGCTTAAGAAGTACAAGACGGGCATGGAACGGTACATGGAACAGAGCAAGACGGAACTGAAGAAAACGGGGGAAACGCTCGTCAGCGCCGAGGGCAAGGCAGCGCTGGCCAGCGCCGAGCAGTTCCTGAACGAATACTACGCCGAGATCGTCAAAGCCGAGAACCTTGTCGCCGAGGGCAATAGCAAGGAGGCGATTCGGGTCGTGAAAGCGGCTCGCGGGATTTCCGACAACCTGAACAAGAAGATCGCCGAGCTGGCTCAGATGAAAGAGAGCCTGGCCGAGAAGGCCTACGAGGAAAGCATGCAGATCTATGCGGCCTCGCGCCTGACGGTTGTGGGCATGATCATTGGCGGCGTGGTTGCCGGATTGGTCATAGGCATCTTCATCGCCCGGCTCATTTCCCGTGCGCTCAACAACGCCGTGAAGGTCCTCGAGACGGTCGCCAAAGGCGATTTTACGACGCGGCTGGAGGTCGACACGAAGGACGAAGTCGGCCAGATGGCCCAGGCGCTGAACGCAGCGGTCGAGTCGATTCAGGTCGCTTTGCAGGAGACCCGCAACGTGGCCGATACGCTGGCCACCGCGGCCCAGCAACTCTCCTCGGCCTCGGAAGAGATCTCCAGTGGGGCCCAGGAGCAGGCCTCGAGCCTGGAGGAGACGGCTTCCAGCCTCGAACAGATCACGTCGACGGTCAAGCAGACCACCGACAATGCCCAGCAGGCCAACCAACTGGCGATCGGCGCCCGGGACGTCGCGGAAAAGGGCGGCCAGGTCGTCGACGACGCGATCAAGGGGATGGGCGAGATCAACTCGTCCTCCAAGAAGATCGCCGACATCATCACGGCCATCGACGAGATCGCCTTCCAGACGAACCTCCTGGCCCTCAACGCCGCCGTGGAAGCGGCCCGGGCCGGCGAGCAGGGACGCGGCTTTGCCGTCGTCGCCGGCGAGGTTCGCAACCTGGCCCAGCGCAGTGCCGCGGCGGCCAAAGAAATCAAGGGCCTCATCCAGGACTCGGTCCGCAAGGTGGAGAACGGCAGCGAACTGGTCAACCAGTCGGGCAAGTCGCTGCAAGAGATCGTCACGTCGGTGAAACGGGTGACCGACATCGTCTCGGAAATCGCGGCCGCCTCGATCGAGCAGAGCAGCGGAATCGAGCAGGTCAACAAGGCGGTGACCCAGATGGATCAAGTGACCCAGGCCAACGCCAGCCAGACCGAGGAGCTTTCGAGCACGGCCGAGGGCCTGGCCTCGCAAGCGGAGCAACTCCAGACGCTGGTCGCTCGCTTCAAGCTCGATGACTCCACGCAACGGCCGGTTGCGAAGGCCTCGACCACGCCCGCGCATGGCACGGCCAAGCGAGCCGGCGCGAAGAAGGCGGTCAAGCCGGCGCCGCAGAAGTCGCAACCGCGTCGTGAGGCCATGGACGTTGAAACGGCCGTGGAACGCGAGTTGACGCTCGTCAAGGCGGAGGCCCACGCGAACGGACACGGCGGATTCGAAGAGTTTTAAGCGATCAGTGGCCTGCGGCGGCCGGAACCTGCGAGGAGGTTCCGGCCGTCGCCCAATGGGACTATCCTCGTCCATCAAGGGAGAGTGAAAAT
>JBDKTH010000872.1:0-1801 GCA_039680305.1 Thermoguttaceae bacterium
TCCGCACCGGTCCGGGCAATGGCGACATCTGGGATCATCACACGATCGAATTCGAGTATGCCGGCGGTGTTCGCTACTTCTGCCAGGCCCGCCAGCAGCCAGGGACCTGGAGCCACGTCTCCGACAACGTCCACGGCACGAAGGGCTCGCTCACCTTGGGCAGCGGCCCCTGGGGGATGGGGAACGCGACGCCGCGGAGCTTGCGGGCCAAGGGCTACCAGGGCGACAACCCGTACCAGCAGGAGCACATCGACTTGATGGCCAGCATCCTCGGCACTGGGCCTCAGCGACTCGACGGCGAATATGCCGCCACGAGCAGCATGACCGCCGTGATGGCCCGGATGGCGACCTATTCCGGTCAGGTGGTGACCTGGGAGGAAGCGACCAAGTCGGAGGTGCGACTGGCCCCGAAGACTTACGCACTCGATGCCGAACCGCCCACACGTGCCGACGCGGCGGGGAATTACCCCGCGGCCGTGCCCGGCGTGACCAAGGCGTTTTGACGGCAGGGAAGCTGCGGGCTACTCTGTCTTGGGGAAGAACGCGGCTTCCAACTCGGCGATTACGGCATTGGACATCGGCGTCGTTTCGCCCACGAAGCGGCCGTTGACCAGCGTCTCGGCCGTCGATTCCAAGACCTCCAGACGGTCGAACGCGTCGAGCACGTCGCGGCCGCAAACCAGCACCCCGTCGTTCTCCAACAAGGCGGCCGGCCGCTCGATCGAGAGTTGCTTGGCCACTGCAGCGACGTCGGTGAACTGCAGCCCAAAGGGGATCCGCTGTACGTCGCGGAGGAGCAGGTAGCTTTCCGGGATCGTGCGGGCTTCCAAGGCAGCGCAGGTCACACTGAACGCGGTGGCATTGACTGGATAGGCGTTGGCGATCGCTCCAATTCCCGGATGACGATCATAGATCGCCTGATGCAGGCGTGCTGCCCGGCTAGGCGTCTTGCCCTGTTCGCACACCCCCTGGCGGACCAAAACGAGGTCCTCCTCGCAGACCGTGTGGCGGTCCAGGTGACGAGGGGTGATCACGAACGATTCCGCATCCAGCCGCGTCGAAAAACTCCCTTCCGTGCTGATCATCAACCGATTGCGGTACCCGCGGTGCAGGAACGTACAGAGTTGCCGGCGAAGCTCTTTCTCGGGGCTGGTGGCCGGCGGCGGAGTGAATTCTGGCAGGGGATCGCTGGCCTGGCGTGCCAGACGGATCTGCTCCTCCGTCAAGAAAACAACTTCCTCGAGCATCTTCGCCTTGATGATCGTCTTGGCGGTGAACTCGAGCGTTTCGAACCGCTCAAACGCGCCCTGCAGCGAGGCGTCGCCGACGACCACGCCGTGGTTTTCCAGCACCACGCAGTGATAGCCCTTGGCAAACGTTCCTACGATCCTCTCGGCCAGGGCGCTGCTGCCGGGCAAGGCATACTGGGCAAAACCGACGCGGCCGCAGACCTGATCAGCCTGGTGGAGCAACCGCGTGTTCGGCACCTGCCCGCTGATGCTGAACGCGACCAGGGCCACGCTATGGGCGTGGACGATGCCATGCAGATCCGGTCTCGCGGCGTAGATCGCCTGATGGAAGGGGAACTCCGACGAGGGGCGGTGGATGCCGTCGACCGAGCCGTCGGGCCGGACGCAGACGATGTCTTCCCGCCGCAGGCTCCCCTTGTCGACCCGGGCGGGCGTAATCCAGATGTCGCCGTTGGCATCGCGGATCGACAGGTTGCCGCCGGAGGTGGTTGTCATCCGGTAGCGGTAGATCCGCTGCATGGTCTCGATGATCTCATCGCGGGGATGGATCA
>JBDKTH010001315.1:0-6301 GCA_039680305.1 Thermoguttaceae bacterium
TCGAACGCCACCGGTGACCGTTCGAGTTCGTTGCGCGACAGGGAAGGCGCCGACACGGTACCCGACGGATGCAGACCACCACCAAACAACTCATCCTCATTCTGATCGTGGCGTTCGCCGTGCGCCTCGGCGGGGCGTGGTATTGGCAGTCGCGCCTGCAGGGGCAGTTCGCCTTTGGCGACAGCATGAGCTACTGGGTGCTGGGCCAGGCGATCGCCCAAGGGCAACCGTTTGCGCATCTCTCGCCGGACATGAAGATCTTTCGCACGCCCGGCTATCCGCTGCTATTGGCCCCGCTCTTCTACCTGGCCGGCCCCGAGCCGTCGGTGATGTGGGCCAGGATGCTCAGCGTCGTCTGTGGCACCTTGGCCGTGGCCGCCGTCTGGCGATTGGGGAAGGAACTGTTTGACGCTCGCGCCGGCTTGTTGGCCGCGGCCATTGCCGCGCTGTACCCAGGGGCGATCGCCACCAGTGTGCTCGTACTGAGCGAAGCGCCGTTCTGCCCGCTGATGCTCGCGCAGTTGCTCCTTTGGACCGTCGCGTGGAAGGCCACGACCGCAAAGCGGGCGGGAATCTTGGCTTTCGCGGCCGGCGTGATCGCGGGACTGGCGACGCTCGTGCGGCCCAGTTGGCTGCTGTTCACCCCGTTTGCGATCTTCCTCGCCCTCCTGTTGAGCCCCAGCCGACGGCGGCACCTCGGCCTGGGTGTGGCCCTCTTGTCCGGCCTGGTCGTAGCGATGCTCCCCTGGTGGATCCGCAACGCACAGGTCACCGGCCACTTCGTGCCCACGACGCTCCAGGTCGGCGCAAGTCTTTACGATGGATGGAACCCCAAGGCCAACGGGGCGAGCAACATGTACTTCGTCCCGGCCTTTTTCGAGGCCGAGGATCGCCAACCGGCCGCGGCTGGCGGCAGTCCTTCCGACACGTTCGAATACCGCCTCGATCGGCGGTTCAGCACGGCCGCCGTCGCGTGGGCCCAGTCGCATCCGGGCGAGGCCCTGCGGCTTGCCTGGGTCAAGTTCGTGCGCATGTGGAACTTCTGGCCCAATGAGCCGTCGCTCTCCGCCTGGCCGATCCGTCTGGCCGTAGCCTTCACCTATCTTCCGGTGCTCGTGCTCGCCGTTTTTGGCGTATGGAAAACTATCCGCGACGGTTGGCCGTATATCCTATGTTGGCTCCCGGCGGTTTACTTCACGCTCTTACACGTCGTCTTTGTCAGTTCGATCCGTTACCGCCAACCCCCGATGCTGGCCCTGATGGTTCTGGCCGCGGGGTTTGTTGTGCAGAAGCATGCAGTAGGCAGTAGGGAGTGAAAGGAGAAAACACTCCCAAGCCTGTTTGTCAACCGCGTACCGCGCGCTGTCTGCCGCCTACCATCCACTATCCACCATCCATGAGGAGACCCTTCCCGTCATCCGCCGCCTGATGCGATGCTGCTGGTGGCTGGTCAAGCTAGGCGTGTTGGGCACGATTATCGGCACGATTATCGCCGTGCCAGCCCTCTATCGACGCGTGGACGAAGAGATTCGCCACCGGGTTGAAGAGCGGTTTGCCCAACATTATCCCGGTTTGACGGTGTCGGTCCACTCCGCCCAACTCAGGGAAGGAGAAGGGATCGAGGTTCGCGGGCTGCGGTTTTCCGAGCCCGACGCGGAAGGTCCGCGCGCCGAACTTCTCGAAGTGGAAGAGGTGTTCTTAAGCTGCCAGGGCAAACTGGAAGAGTTGATCCGCGGGGAACCGGAGATCAAACGGATCTTGGTCCGCCGTCCGCATCTGCGGGCCACGCATAACGCCGACGGCACTTGGAGCACCAGTGCCCTGTTGCCGCTCCCGCAATTCAGCCAGCAGGCGCCGACGGTTGTGATCGAGGCGGCGACGGTCGAGTTCGTCGACCCGGTGAAGAGCCCCCCCGCCAAGTTCACCGTGCGGGATCTCAACTTCGTCCTCGCGCCGCCCGAAGAGACACCGCAGCCCGCCCCGGGAATGCACCTGCGTAAGCTACAAGGCACCCTGACGGGCGACTTCCTTCGTCAGGTGGCCTTCGAAGGGTTGGTCGATCCGCACGGCACGCAGTGGACAATCGCCGGGACGACCGAGTGCCTGGAGATGTCCCCCGAACTGCGTGACGCCTTGTCTCAGCCGCTGGCCGACAAGCTCACCGAGCTGGGCTCGTTGCGTGGGCAGGTCCGCCTGGCGTTTCGGCTGACCTCCGATCCGGCCGTCTCGCCGCCCTTCCGCTACGACGTGTCCGGGCAACTCTCCCAAGGAAGCTTGGACGACGCCCGCCTTCCGCACCCGCTGACCGATCTGCGAGCCTCCTTCCGCGTGAGCAACGGCGGAATCGCCGTCGACGGCCTCTCTGCCGTCAGCGGGCCAACCCTCCTGCGGGTCCCCGCCTACCGTCGCGCTGGCTTCACCCCTCAAAGTCCGCAGTGGCTGGAGGCCGAAGTCCGCGAGTTGGAGCTGGACCGCCGCCTCTTGGAGGTCCTGCCCGACTCGCTCCGAAACCGCTGGTACGACTATCTCCCCGCGGGCCGGATCCACGCGAGCCTGAAGCTGGCCTACGATGGACGCACCTGGCAACCCGAACTCGCCGTCCAATGCGTCAACGTCTCGTACAGCTACCACAAGTTCCCCTATCGTCTGCAACAGGGGAAAGGTTCGCTGACCCTCAAAGACGGGGCCCTCCAGGTCAACCTGACGGCCTACAGCGGCAGCGAGCCGGTCCAGGTCTCGGGCCGCATTCTCCAGCCGATGACCGCGCCCGTCGGCAAAGTCGAGGTGTGGGGCGACAGCATTCCCATCGACGACAAACTGCTCAGCGCGCTACCCGGCAAATCGCGAAGCGTGATTCAGTCCCTGAATCCCTACGGCGCGCTCAAGAACGTCTACGGCCGCTTCTGGCGCGACAAGCCCGAGGAGCCGTGGCGCAAAGAGCTGAAGGTTCGCGTCGAACACTGCGGCATCCGCTATGAGAAATTCGCCTACCCGTTGACGGAGATCCAGGGAAGGCTCGACATGCTCGACGACCACTGGACCTTCAGCGAGCTGAGCGGGGTGAACGACACGGGCTTCGTCACCTGCAATGGCCAACTCGATCCGCTGCCGGAAGGCGAAGGCGGCGAACTGCTCCTGAACTTCACCGGCACGAACATCGCGCTGGACGAAGAGCTCCGCGATGCCTTGGACCAGCCCAACATGCAGCAGGTGTGGAACGACCTGCGTCTGCGGGGAATGGTCGATCTGAACGCCAAGATCGCCTATCGCACGGGCCAGAGCCGGCCGCAGGTCGGTTTCACCGCCGAGTTCCACAGCGAGAATACGTCGATCGAGCCGATGCATTTCCCCTACCGCCTGGAAAAGCTCCGCGGCGTGATGGAGTACCGCGACGGGCTGGTGACGGTGGATAAACTCCGCGCCGAACATGGGCCGACCACGCTCACCTCGGCCGCCCGCTGCACCTTCCTGCCCGACGGCAGTTGGCACCTCTGCCTCGAACGGCTCTCCGTGGACCGGCTCCACCTCGACGACCGCGAGTTCATGCAGGCCCTGCCGCAACGGGTCAAGCAGACGATTGTGGGACTCGCCCCCAATGGCCCGACCACGCTCACCGGGACCTTTGAATTCGCCCGCGGCGGGCAGCCCGGCGACCCGCTCACCTCGCGGTGGGACCTCGACCTGGGCTTCTGCCAGGGAAGTGTCGATTTCGGCCTGAAGTTGGAAAACCTTAACGGCGGCATGAAGCTCGTCGGCGACTTCGACGGCCAGCGGTTCCAGTCACGCGGCGAGTTGGACCTCCAGTCCGTCGGTTATCGCAACCTCCAGTTCATCGGCGTCAAGGGCCCCTTCTGGATCGACGACGAACAGGTGCTGTTTGGCTCCGAGGTCGACCGCTTCCGCCGGTCGCGTCCCGACGGCCAGGCCGCGGACCAGGCGCCCCGCCCGCTCACCGGCCAACTCTTCGGCGGCACGCTCTACGGCAACGGCTGGGTCGCCTTGGGCCGCGTGCCACGCTATGAACTCAACGCGACGCTCTCCCAAGCCGATCTGAGCCGTTGCGCCCAGGAGATGCTCCCCGGTCCGCAAAACCTCTCTGGCCAGATCCTGGCCACGGTCAGTCTCCGTGGGGCCGGACGCAGCCTGAACTCCTTGTCCGGCAACGGCAGCATCCATCTGCGCAACGCCGATATCTACGAGTTGCCGGTGATGATCTCGCTGTTGAAAATCCTCAGCATCCGCGAACCGGACCGCACCGCCTTCAGCGAGAGCGACATCCGCTTCCGGGTCGAAGGGCCCCATCTCTACTTGGACCCGATCAACTTCAGCGGCGACGCCATCAGTCTGGAAGGCAAGGGGGAACTGGACCTCCAGACGAACGTCCGCCTGCGGTTCCGCGCCCAACTCGGCCGCAACGAACTTCACCTGCCCGTGCTCCGGGAAGTCCTCGGCGGGGCCAGCGAACAGATCCTGATTCTGCACGTCGAAGGAACGCTCCAAGACCCGGTCACCCGGCGAGAACCCTTCCCCGTCGTCAATCAGGCCCTCCAGGGCCTTCGTTCCGACCAGAATAAACCAACCAACTCCCCCGGCTTATTCCCCCAAGTCCGCCGTTGGAAACCCGACGAGTGGCTGAGAATGCCGAAGAAACAATAGTGGGAAGAAAGACGCGACTTCGAGTTTCCTTGAACTAGACTTCACCACAGAGGTATCCCCAGGTCATCCTAGTTCCCCCATTTCGACTTGCCTATTCCACAAAGGAGACCTTCCATGAGCGTTGGTCCACTTGCAGGTCTGGCCGCGAGTGTGGCGGGATTGCCGTTGGCACAAACCAAAGGCTCCGAGGTTGATAGGGCGCAGCAGGAGGCCAACACCCAGCAACGGCGAGTCTCGAGCGAAAAAAAGGCCGAAAGCGCCGCGGGCATCGGCGAAACTGATGGCGAAAACCACGAAGCGGCCGAACGCGATGCCGATGGTCGCCGCCTCTGGGAAGAACAGGGCGGCCAGAAGCAGCCCTCCTCAGAAGAATCGAACCAGCAGAACGTCCGGATGAGCAAGGACACGACTGGTCAGGCAGGCACCCAGCTTGACCTGTGCGGCTAGCCCCACATAGGGCATGGGAGGATAGGACGAACGGGGCTCATAGGATCTATAAGTCCCACTCGTTCTGTTAGTTCCAGCCCCCGCCCACTCCCCCACGCATTGCTCCACCCCGTCAGCTGTCGTACAATATTCCTCTTGTCGAGACAACTAGAGGGAGTGATGCGATGCTTTTTACGAAGATGCACGGGGCGGGGAACGATTACGTTTACATCAACTGCTTTGCCGAAGCCCTGCCCGAGCACCCCGACGAGTTGGCCCGCCGGATCGCTGACCGGCATTTTGGCGTCGGCGGGGATGGCATAATCCTGATCTGCCCGTCGCCAGTGGCCGACGCGCGTATGCGGATGTTCAATGCCGACGGCTCCGAGGCCGAGATGTGTGGCAACGGCGTACGTTGCGTGGCCAAATACGTCTACGACCACGGGATCTCCCGCAACAAGACCCTGAAGATCGAGACCGGCCGCGGCGTGTTGACGCTCGATCTGGAGATCGTCGACGACCGGGCGCGTCGCGTGCGGGTCGACATGGGCGAGCCGATCCTGGAACCGGCACAAATCCCCACCACGCTCAAGGGCGATCGCTCCCGGCCCGGCAACCCGGTGGTCAACGCCGAACTGAACGTCTGCGGCCGGCAGTTGCACGTCACCTGCGTCTCCATGGGCAATCCCCACTGCATCACTTTCGTGGATGAGTTGAACGACGAGTGGGTACACGGCATCGGCCCGGACGTGGAAGTCGATCTGCACTTCCCCAAGCGGGTCAACGCGGAGTTCGTCCAGGTCTATTCGCCCGAAGAGATCCGCATGCGGGTCTGGGAACGCGGTTCGGGCGAAACCCTGGCCTGCGGCACCGGGGCCAGCGCCGTCTGCGTGGCCGGCGTCCTGACCGGCCGCACCGGCCGCAAGATCCTCGCCCATCTGCCCGGCGGCGACCTGGAACTCCACTGGGCCGAGAACAACCACGTTTACATGACCGGCCCCGCCGTGGAAGTTTTTTCCGGCGAGTGGAATGATCCTAAATAGCGGGGATAAGGGTTCAGGGTTCGGGGTTCAGGATTTCGCTTCACTCAAGAACAGGCTATCAACGTGGAGCGAGAGTCCGATTCACGCCTACTAGCATAGCCCCCCCGCCCCTGAACCCTGAACCCTGAACCCTGAACCCTGAACCCTGAACCCTGAACCCTGAACCCTGAACCCTG
>JBDKTH010000732.1:0-3827 GCA_039680305.1 Thermoguttaceae bacterium
CACGCGACGTGCCTGGGTACTTCGCCCCCGCGACCACGTCTCCAAGGTCTTTCGTTCCGAGTCCGACAAAGTGATGACCGGTGCCGATTTCATGGTTTCCATCCTCCTACAGAAGATGAAACCCCACCAGCAGCTGAAAGTAACGCTCTTTACAAGACACTACACTAGCGCCCCAAGCGATAGACAGCATAGCCTTGGCCCTGGGCGGCCGGCACGTCGCTGGCCAGAGCTTCCAAGCCGCGGGGCGCGATCGTCGCCGTCCCTGGCCCGGCGACGACGAGATACCGGGCCCCCTGCTGCCGATATGTCTGGAGCAGGTCGCCCAGATCCGGGGCCTTGGGCGACACGGCCCAGCCCGGACGATCGCAGTAGTAGAGCAGGTCGATGCCGTCGCCATGCATGGTTACGATCGGTTCCTCGGGGGCCGTGAGCTTCTTCGCGGCCACGCTGGCGGCAACCACGGCCCGATCCTCCTCGGGGGTGACAAACGCCGGACGTACCGTATAGCGGAGGGTGAATGCCAGCCAGATCACCAGCAGCGCGGCCGCGGCCCGACGGCTGAGCGGCAGTCGTTCCCAGACGATCTGCCACCCCAGCCCGATCAAGATACAGAACGGCGGCAGCAAGGCGACGTAGTAGTAGTTCATCTTGGAAAACTTTACCGGCATCGCCGCCAAGAGGACGGCCACGGCCACGAACCAGAGGGCGTACCGCCGCCATGCCCGATCGAGAAAGCCGACCCCAAACAGGGCAAACCCGATTGGCGTCAGCACCACGCCACTCAGGTCGTCGAGCACCTGGCGATAGAAGTCGGCCGTCCAAAGGCTCCGATCAAACAAGGGGCTCCCCTGGGCATTGCGTTGCAGCGACGTGTACATCGATGCGGCCAACGGGCTCTCGGGCAAGGCCGCCCGGTAGACGTACAAGTACCAAACAGCCGCCGGAACGATCGCCACCGCGGCGGCCGCCAGCAGGAGCAGCCACGGACGCGAGCCCGGCCGGCTGCTTGCGGCAGGGATGCACGGATCCAACTGCCGCGGCCAGAGAACCATCGCGGCCAGGGGCAGCAGCCAAACGGCCAGGTAGAACTTGCTCAGCACCAGGAGCGCGAAGGCCAGCGAGGCGGCCAGCAGCCACCCGGCCCGGCGGGACTCCAGCCATCGCTCGACACCGTAAAGGGCCGCGATGGCAAAGAAGGCCATGGAGGCGTCGAGCATGAAGTTCTGACCGTAGATCACTCCGACCGGCGAGAGGGCCAGGGCCAGGGCCGCTCCCGTGGCGGCGGTCGGCCCATGGCGGCGGCGAACGGCAAGATACAGCAGCCCGACGGCGGCGGCGGAAAAAACGACGGCGGTCGCCCGGCCCCAGACGTCCAGCGAGCCGCCCAGCGCTTGCCAGCCCAAGCCGGTCAGGTAGGCCGACACGGGAAACTCGGCCATGTGGAGCGACCGCCGGCCGCCGGCCAGGCAGTCGATCGTCGGATGCCAGAGGTCGGCCCGGCCTTCGGCCCAATTGCGGACCATCATCGCATAGACCACGCTCTTGGTGGCGAAGTTGCCAAGCAGCGGCCGGGTGAGGCCGGGGGCCCGCAGGGCAACGGTCAGGACGAGCAGCCCCCAAAAGGCGAGCGGCAGGTGGGAAGGATGGGGAAGACAGGTGGCTTTGTCGGCGGGCGGGGGTTCCGACACAACGCGTCCTAGCGTGGAATTCTGGGAAAAGGTGCGGGTTACAGCGACTTTCCGGCCGAATATAGCGTTGCGTCCCCTCATGTCAATGTGGCTAAACGTCTCATCTCAGCCAAGAGAGGGTTTCAAAGATGTCTCGCGCGGGGTTTGCCGGGTTGATCCTCGGCCTAATCGTGCTGTCAACCGGGTGCCGCATGTGCGCCCATCCGTATGATTACTGCGGCCCGACCTTCACCGGCGAGGGGCCGTGCTGTCCGAATGAGCCTCGGGCTGGTTCGGTCACGGCCGCCGGTGCGATGCCCGTGCCGGAGCCGGCAACTTCCCAGCCGGGGCAGCCAGCGACTTCCTCGCCGTCGGCAGCGATTGACTACACGATGGAGAGCCCCGGGGCCATCTCCTCCCTGATTCAAGGGGCGGAAGACGGGACCCAGGCGGTAACGATCAGCGAGAGCCCGGCCACGCTGCCGTCAACGTCGATCAACGAGACGCCCGGTTGGACGTCCCAGCGGCGGAACACGGCGCGGCCCAGGTCCGGTCGATAGTCGTCCAGGATCGATGGGCCTGAAGGGAGGTGGGGGCGGCCACTCACATTCCCCCACGCCCCTGGAGGCTCACATCGGATCGCGGGGCAGTAGCCGCGGATGGGGCGGCTCCGAGCACGGGGGCAACGGCTGGTGATACATCTCGGCCCAGGCCTCGCGTTCGTCTTCGCTCGCATAGTAGCGGAGCCAGACTTCTGGATCGCCGCTGGCTCCGGCGCAGTCCCAATGCAGGTAGTTGGTGCGCGAGTCGATCTTCTTCTCCCGCGACGGCAGGATGTCGCGATAGATCAGCGTATACAGCTCGCGGTCCGACAGGTGATCGGTGAAGTCCAACACGATATGTTTCTCGTGCAGCTTGTCGATCACGTCCCAGAGGATCGCGTGCAGATCGTCCTCGTTGAGCACGGCCGGCCGGGGCAGACGCATTTCCGGGTCGAACCAGCGGTAGATGGGCAGCACGGGAGCCCGTTCCCAGGCGAGCATCGACGCCAGGAACTCGTTCTCCGCGGTCAGCGGGAGGTGGGCTACGTTGACTCGGCTGATCGACTCATCGTAATAGGGTTCCAGTTCGTCGCGGAGTTCGGCATTCCGCAACAGTTCTTCGATCTCATCCGCCCGGAAACGACGCGCATCGCTCATGAACTCGCCGCCCTTACAAAAGACTCCCCACCGAGGTCTGCGACACCACGCAAATCCTCCTACTCTCGACTGTACCAACCGGCTTTAGCCTTGCAAGAGATTTTTGGCCACTTGGGGCTTGAGTCTTTCATTTGCCCTCGACACAAACGCTACGACCCGAACACTTGAAGGCCTTCGGGATCTCCGCCGAAAACGTCCGCAAGACCCGGAAAAACTGGGCCTCCTGCCCAATCTCGCAGGCCTGAAGTGGCCTTGCGTGATTCTGGGAGAGTTGGGATGCACTCTGATGAGGTTTGACAAACAAAGTCCGTAATCGACCGCGAGGGGGCTCAAGGAAGGTAAGGAACACTAATCCTCACTAATTGACACTGATAAGGTCATTAACGTGGATTAGTGAAGATTAGTGAGGATTAGTGTTCCATTGCTTCCTGGTGAGTACTACCGAGCCTCTTCATCAAAACCCATCAGCGTCGTCTCCCAGGATCGTGCAAGGTCATCTGGTGAAAGACGGGATTACCCGGGTTGTCAACGGCCTCGACGAAGAGGCTCAGGCATCCACATGAATGAAGAGCATGCGACGGTCGTGGGCGACACGCTCGAGGGCGGGCATCAGTTCGTCGGTATAATCGGTCCGGGCGTCTTCGTCGCGGTCGAACTGGCCGTCTTGCTCATCGAGCCCGTCGGACAACAGGCTTGCAGGTTGCCCTTTCCAGGAGATGGTTCATCGAACGCCTTCCTTCCGGCTGTTGGAGATGTCGGCTGCAAGCTCGTCGCGGTTGAGGAGCTTCGCATGTGGCCGGTGCGTGATCCATTTGCTTGGCAAAGGGAAGCACTGGCAGGATGCCAGTGGCACTCGCGAGGTTTGAGCGAGGCTTGCATCGGAATGCCTCCGACAAGCTTGGTTTTCTGGTGCTTTTTGGTTGTCGCTGGCTTCCCTGGGACCTGGTCTGACGCTTCGTCG
>JBDKTH010000421.1:0-36277 GCA_039680305.1 Thermoguttaceae bacterium
ACCAGCGTATTCAAATGACTCTCCCGGAGGGCCCCTCCCGTTGATGGCAAACCTGGATTGTGGCCGAAATTTCCCGCCGGTCAAGGCGTAAAGGGGCCGCGAAGAGACAAGCTGGGGGCTACCGACCGGACGTTGGTCTTGACGCTCGGGGCCAGAATACTTACCGTTACGCCCCCCGGACAATCCGGGCGGACGCTGCTATCACCGACAGGGGGGAAACTGTCGAAGCCGGAACTGCTGCCCATGAAACCAAATACCAACGTTCACGAAGCTGCCACCACGCCCGCTGCGCATCCTGGAGTCCCCTTGCTCGACTTGGGACGCCAGCACGGGCCGCTCCAGGATCAGATTTCCGCCTCGCTGCGTCGGGTGTGTGAGACGGGGGCCTTTGTCCTCGGGCCGGAGGTCAAGGATCTTGAAAAGAACCTGGCCCCTTACTGCCAGGCGAAACACGCGATCGGCTGTGCCTCGGGGAGCGACGCTTTGCTCTTGGCCCTGATGGCCTACGACATCGGGCTGGGGGACGAAGTGATCGTGCCCAGCTTCACGTTCTTCGCCACGGCCAGCGCGGTCGTCCGGCTGGGGGCCACGCCGGTGTTTGCCGACATCGACCCGGCCACGTTCAACATGGACCCGAGCGCCGTCTCGCGGTTGATCACCTCGTCGACCAAGGCGATCATCCCCGTCCACCTGTTCGGCCAGTGTGCCGAAATGGACGCGATTGGCCGGCTCGCCCAAGCGTCCAACCTGCCGGTGATCGAAGACGCCGCGCAGGCGATCGGGGCCGAGTACAACGGGCACCGGGCCGGCTCGATCGGCCAGATCGGCTGCCTGAGCTTCTACCCGACCAAGAATCTCGGCGGGGCCGGCGACGGCGGCATGCTGACCACCAACGACGACGCGATCGCCGATCGGCTCCAGTTGCTCCGGGGCCATGGGATGCGGCCGCGGTATTATCACCAGATCATGGGCATCAACAGCCGGTTGGACTCCTTCCAGGCCGCCGTGTTGAACGTGAAATTCCCCCACCTCGACCGCTGGACCGCGGAACGCCAGGCCAATGCCCAGCGTTACACGGAGCTGTTCACCGACGCCGGGCTGGATCGGGTTCTCGGCCTGCCGCCGACCGCCCCGCGGCGCCGGCACGTGTGGAACCAGTACGTGGTCCGCGTGCCCGATGGAAAACGGGACGCCTTGCGGACGTTCCTCGGTGAAGCGAAGATCGGCGCCGAGATCTACTATCCGCTGGGACTGCACGAGCAAGAGTGCTTCCGTTATCTGGGCTACGGCCCGGGCGACCTGCCGGAAACCGACCGGGCCTCGGCCGAGGTGCTCGCACTGCCGATCTTCCCCGAGCTGACGGCTCAGGAGCAGCAGATCGTCGTCGAGCGGATCGCGACCTTCTTCCGGGCGCCGACCGGCGGCCATCCTCTGGCCGGGCCGAACTTCCTGAAGCATCCGGCCGCCCGGCACGCGGCGCAGTAGCTTACATCGCCAGCGAGACGAAGATCACCAGCCAGACCACTCCGATCAGGATGGCGACGCCTCCGACCACCATCCCCGCCACGGCGAGATTATCGCCGGTCAGGCGGGGATTTTGTTTGATGGCCTTGCGCGCTCCGGCCGCTTTCCAGAGGGCCAACGGACCGATGAGCAGCCCGACGACGGGAACCACCGCGCCGACGATCGAGAGGATCAGGGCGTTCTTGGCGTCGGGGGAGACTTCCTTGCCACGTTTGGCGGCGGCTTGGGGCGCCTTCTTGTGGCTCTTGAGTTGAGCGGCGCTCAGGGTGCCGGGCAAGGTCTCGCGCTTGATGCCATCCGAGCGATTCGTGGGCCGGAAGAGGACCAACAGGCCCAGGCCGACCCCGGCGCCGACGAGCACATAGGGCAAGAGGTACGGGGTCGGCGCGCCGGGATCCTTGTCCTTGTCATCCTGGGCCAGGGCCACGCCGGCCATGGCGGTCCAGCAGAGGGCCGTCAGCACCCACACCGTCAGTTGTCCACGAAGGTCGCGCAGCTTGCTCATCTTGTTCCCGTCACGTCTGGAGCCCAAAGTGGCCGAAGTCGCGCTGGTGGTCGATCGCCGCCAGGCAGAGCCTTCTATTGTAAATCAAAATGGCTCGGCTGAAAAACGGGGCCGCCCGAAGTTCTCCGGCGGGCCTTCGTGCCCCCACCCTATTGGTATAGAATGGGGTGGAGGGGCCTGTGGCCCAGGCCCCCTATACGGTTGGGAGACGAGACGATGGCCAACGACGAGGTCTGTTCCGTGTGCGATCCGCGGGGCGTGTTGACGATCACCTTGAACCGCCCCGAGGTGCGAAACGCCTTCCATGCGGAACTCCTCCAAGCCCTGCTGGCGGCCTTGGAGTTGGCCGGCACCACGGCGGAGGTCCGCGTGGTCGTGCTCCGCGGCGAAGGGCCGGTCTTCTGCGCCGGCGGCGACGTGCAATGGATGCTCCAACTGGCCGAAGCCGGGCACCGGGAGAGCGTCAAAGGGGCTCGGCAGATCGCCGACGTGTTTGCGGCGATCAACCAATGCCCCAAGCCGGTGGTCGCGGTGGTCCAGGGGGCGGCGATCGGCGGGGCCGTGGGGCTGGTGGCGGCCAGCGATATTGTCATCGCCTCGTCGGAAGCCGTGTTTGGCCTGAGCGAGGCCCGGCTCGGCCTGGTGCCCGCCTGCGTGACCCCCTTCCTTCTGGCCAAGGTGGGACCTTCCCACGCCCGACGGCTGCTGCTGACCGGCCAGCGGATCAGTGCCGAAGACGCGTTACGTGTGGGCCTGGTCCATTATCTGGTCTCGCCGGAGGAGACCCTCGACGAAGCCCTGGAGCGACGCCTCCATCAGATGCTCCTCTGCGGCCCGAACGCCCTGAGCCGGGCGAAGCTGCTGGTGGCCGAGCTGTCGCCGATCGAGCACAGCCTGTTTCTCGAAGCCACGCTGGGCTATGTTTCGCAAGCCATGGCCGAATTGTGGATCTCGGCCGAAGGACGCGAAGGGATGCGGGCCTATCTGGAAAAACGGCCGCCCTCCTGGGCCGACGTCGCGGCGGACGAGGAGTAGACAGTTTGTCGCTCTTTCCGTGGCCTCGGCCCGCGCTATGATGGGCGTGACGAGCGGTTGCGAGTCGGGCAACGCGGCTGGGGAATGCTTCCAGGAGCCGGATGCCACCGTCCGCAGGAGTCGGCGTGATGGTCAGGGCTTTTGACAAGATGGCATCGCTGTCCGACCTTTCCCGAGCGGATGTGGAGGAGTTCTTTCTCCAACTCGCGGACCTGGCGCCTGGAGAAGTCGGGGCGATCCTCGGCTACCTGTTGGGCCGTCTAGATAGCCAGGATGCGGCGACCGTGGTCTCCGTGTTGCGGGATCTTCATCCGCAACGCAAGGTGAACGTGACGGATGGTCGGACGACCGTGAATCTGGTGGGCACCGGCGGCGGTCCGTCGACCTTCAATATCACGACGACGGCCGCGTTCGTGATCGCCGCGGCCGGGGCGGTGGTGGTCAAGACGGGGTCGGGCGCCTGGCGGAGCCGGGCCGGATTCGTCGACGTCGCCGCCCGACTGGGAGCCCTGAAACTGGCGATGCCTTGGGAGCGGATCGAAGCGATTGCCGAGGAAGTCGGGATCGTCTTCGTTCCCCTCTCCCACTACGCGCCCGTCTTGGGACGACTCGAACAGCACCTGACGCTGGCCGTCTGCCGGAATGCGGCCTCGTATCTCCGGAAGCTCGGGCCCTTGTGTTCGCCCGTGCGGGTGGATTACCAGTTGATCGGGGCGAATTCGGTGTCGTGCCTGGAGATGCTGGCGGGAGCCTGCCGCATCCTGGGCGACACTCCCACGACGCTCGTCGCCTCGGAGGACGGGCTGGATGAAGCGTCGACGCGCGGCAGAACGGCTCTCGTTTATCTGGATGCCGCAGGGGATCGGACCGACAGCGTGGTCGACCCTCGCACGCTGGGCATCGCGATCCCGTCGGCTGACGCACTGCGGGGATACGAGCCGGCGGCGGCCGCCGAATGCTGCGAGCGGATCCTGAGCGGGAAGGGGACCGAAGCGCAAACGGACATCGTTGCGCTCAATGCGGGCGTTGCCCTGGCCGGTCTCGGGCTCTCCCCCAGTATCGCGGCCGGCTTCCAGACGGCTCGACAGATCCTGGCCGAGGGCGAGGCGTTGCGGAAACTGCACCAGTTGCGGGAGTGTGTGTGGAAATGTGCGACGCGTTGAGTCAGGCCATCCGCGAACAGCGTCAACAAGGCGGCCTCGGGGTCATCGCCGAACTCAAGCGACACCGGCCGGGCAAGGGCGATTTGTTCCGCGGCCGCTCCCCCACGGAAATTGCCGGCGTCTATCGCTCGGCCGGCGTCACCGCCCTCTCGGTCGTCACCAGTCCCTGGTTCGGCGGCAGCATGCGAATCCTGGAGGAGGTGGCCGCGGCCGACCTCGGGCTGCCCATCCTTCGCAAAGACCTGATCCAGACGGAAAAGGCCATCGAGGCGTCGAAACGAGCCGGCGCATCGGCCGTCTTGTTGGTTCTGCCGCTGCTGGGGCGGGAACGCGTGGTCGCCATGCTCCACGCCGCCCGCGAGGCTTCGCTGGAGCCGTTCGTCGAAGTCGCCAGCCGACAGGAAATCGACGAACTCCGAGCGATCTATGATGGGATCATCGCCATCAACAACGCGGATATCCAGACCCGCGAGGTCGAGGGGGAGGATATCGCTCGCAGTGTCGGCTTGATCGAGCGAAAAGACCCGCGACTCTGGGTGAGCGCGAGCCGGATTGGCGGGCCTGAGGAGGTACGCACCCTCGCCGCCGCCGGTTTTGACGGCGTCCTGATCGGAACGCACCTGCTGCTGGCCGACGATCTGCGCGCCGCGACCGCACGTATGGTGGTCGCCGCACGGACCTGATCCGACAGTGCTTCGAAATCAAGAGGAAATCACCGCAGAGGACGCGGAGGAACGCAGAGGAAAGGAGAGGAAAGGAGAGGGAAGAAGAGGGAAGGGGAGGGCTTGAGGTTGTCACCAGGAGACATCTAATCATGAGCCGGCCGATCGTCAAGATTTGCGGGGTCAGCACGGAGGCGGAAATCTCGCACCTGGCTGAGGCAGGCGTCGACTTCTTCGGCCTGGTGGTCGAAGTCTCCTCGCCGTGGACCATTCCCATCAACCGTGCCAAAGAACTGGCCGGATCCAGCCGCGGGCCGATCCGGGCCACGCTGGTCACCAAACCAGGCCTTCCTGACAAGCTCGCACAACTCATTCGGGAGACGGGGGTGAGAGCGATTCAATTGGGCATGCCGTCGATCCCAAAACACGTCGAGCAGCTTCGTCGCACCTTCCGACACGAAGACCTGGTGATTCTCCAGGAGATCCCATACGGGCGTGAGCGATTCTGGAAAGAAGAACAAGTCGACGATTACCTGGCGGCGGGAGCCGATTTCATCCTGATCGATCGGCTTGAAAAGGCGGACGGCAACAAGACTTCGCCACGCGGCACGATCCCGGAAGACGCGCTCGTGGCCTTTCGCCAACGCCACCCAAGACTGCCTCTCCTGGTGGCCGGCGGTATTACGGCCGAGAACGCCCAGGCCCTGATGGCGGCCAGCGGCGCCGTGGGCATCGACGTCTGTTCCTCGGTTCGCCACGAGGGGCTGATCCGGCAAGAACTGGTGGCCAGGCTGATGGATCAGCTGCGGCGGGAACGCCCGGAGTCGCCTCGCCGCCTGCGACTGTCGCTCCGCAGTTTCCTGGAGGCGGTCGAGCCCTGTAGCCACGTGATCGCCTATCTCACGCTTGGGGATCCTCAGGACCGGTTCCTGGAGGTCGCTCACGAGGTGCTCGAGGCCGGCGCGTTGACCCTTGAATTGGGGTTTCCCTACGCCGAGGCCAAAGAAGGAGCCACGTTGTTGGCCTCCCACCATCGGGCTTTGAAGGCCGGGGTGAACACGTCGAAGGCGATGGAACTGTGGAAATCGCTCGCTTGCCAGCACCCTCAAACGCCGCTGATCGCGGTCGTCCAGTGGCCGCCGATTGCGTCGCCACTAGATCGCGATCGGTTTCTCGAGGGGCTCGCCGACGTCGGCGCGGCGGCGATTCTGCCCGTCGGTTTGCCGCTCTGGCAGCTTCCGGCGTTCGCCGCGAGTGTCAACCAGCGAGGGCTGCAGATCGTGCTCCCCTGTGCGCCGAACGCCTCGCGCAAGGCCCGGGAGATCACGTTCCGTCATTGCTCGGGCTGTCTCTACGTGCCCCGCGGCCGCCTGACCGGCGGGGCGAGCGAGTTTGCCGTGGCCGACTTCTGCTCTCGGCTGGCTAGCGAGACGGAACTTCCCTTCGTGGTCGGGATCGGCGTCAAAACCGCGGACGACGTGGCGGAGATCTGCCGCACCCCGGCCAAGGCGGCGGCCGTGGGCAGCGCCCTGGTCGAGCATATCACCCGCGGCGGCTCCGCCGGGGAGTTGGTGCGGCGGCTCCTTGCACGCTGCTGTTGACGCGACGGGCCCGATTACGGGATACTTGGGGCCCGTTTTCTCCCCTCGCGTCTAATCGGAAGAAGTACCTCATGGCCCCCCTGGACCGACTCAGCTCCCTGGAACCAACGAAGAAAGCCCTTTCCCTGTTCGAAGAATTCAAGCAGTTCGCCTTCAAGGGAAATGTGATCGACATGGCCGTCGGCGTGGTCATCGGGACGGCCTTCGCCAAGATTGTCGACTCGCTGGTCAAAGCCGTGATCATGCCGACGATCGCCCTCATCCTGCCTTCCAACCAGAGCTACACGACCTGGGTGTGGGCGTACCACGGCAAAACGGTCCCTTACGGCCTCTTTCTCGGCGAAGTGGTCAACTTCCTGATCATCGCGCTGGCCCTGTACCTCTTCGTGGTCAAGTTCCTCGGCTGGCTCGTTCGCTACAAACGGGAGGAAGTCGCCAAGCCGCCGGCCAAGGAAGAACAACTGCTCACCGAAATCCGCGACCTGCTCAAGCAGCGGCCGGGGCCGTGAGGACGCTAAGCTAGCGGTTTGCCTCTCGCCTCATTGACGGGCCGTCCGTCAGAATCTATCCTACAAAGGCGTTGGCCGTAGGCATGGCCGGGGCGACAAGCGGGGAATCTTGCGCGATGAGGTGATTCCATGAGGAGCCGCATTGAACGACAAACCCGGACGCGGGCTGGTATCATCGTCGGCCTGACTCTGGCGATTCTCACGAGAACGGCAACGGCCGAGGAACGCCCGACAACGATCCGCAACCTGATAGCGTCGTCGGGTAAGGCGTACGTGGCGGTCATGGGCGGATTGCAGAAGAGTTCCAGGCAATACATCGACCGCGACTACACCTTTGACTACGTTCCTCCGTTCCTCCAAGGGCAGACGCAACTCTTGACCGCGGGTGACGACAAGTTCATTGACGAAGACCAGCCCTGTCTGACTTTCGAGGTCGATGAGCCGGTCACCGTCTACGTCGTCTATTCGGACAAAATGCGGATTCTCCCCGCGTGGCTCAAGGAGTATACCGACACGCGCTGGAAGGTCACTCGCAAGGACTCCAACGCGTCGACCCTCAAAGGTCTCTTCACCCTCTTTGCCAAGGATTTCCCCAAAGGCCAGGTCACGCTCAAGGGGAATCTTTCCAAAGGGATGGCCCAGGACCCGGACTTCAAACGGCTCAAAGGGAGCACGTTTTGCATGTACAGCGTGATCGTCGCGTCTCAGAAGCGGTGAACCGCTTGCGGAGCAAGAATAGTAGCAGGCACGCTCCGCCGTGCCGCTGGCTTTCCGTCGCTACTTGTGCGCCGTGTGGTCCTCGTCGAACACCCGGAACACGCGGGGGCTGACGTAGACGACATCGCCCGTCTCGACCCTCAGGTCCTGGAACTCGGGGTGGGACAGGACGGCGCTGAGTTTCTCGCCGCTTTCGGCGATCAGTTCCAGGGTGACTCGCGCGCCCGCGGCGTGAATGCGAACCACGGTGGCCTGGAAGCTGGGGTGGCCGTTGGGCGCGGTGGCGATTTCCAGGTCATGGGGACGGACGAAGACCGTGGCCGACTGGCCGTCGCTTTTGCCCGGGGCTTCGAGGGCCATCGTGCCAATGTGCACCTTGCCCGCCTCCAGACGCCCATGGAACTGGTTCACGTCGCCGAGGAAGTTCATTACGAACTCGGTTTGCGGGCGATGGAAGACCTCTTCGGGCGTGCCGATCTGTTCGATCCGCCCGCGGTTCATCACGGCCACCCGGTCGGCCACTTCCAGGGCCTCGTCCTGGTCGTGGGTCACGAAGACGCTGGTCATGTGGATCTCGTCGTGCAGACGCCGGAGCCACTGGCGCAGCTCCACGCGAACCTTGGCATCCAGCGCGCCGAACGGTTCGTCCAACAAGAGCACCCGCGGTTCGACGGCCAGGGCCCGGGCCAACGCCACTCGCTGGCGCTGGCCGCCGGAGAGCTGGTGGGGATAGCGGTTGGCCATGTTTTCCAGTTGCACGAGTTTCAGCAGCCGGGCGACCTTGCGCAGGATCGACCGCTTCGAGGGCCGGTCGTAGCGCGGCCGGACCCGCAGTCCAAAGGCGATGTTGTCGAAGACGGTCATGTGGCGGAACAGGGCGTAGTGCTGGAAGACGAAGCCTACGTGGCGGTCGCCGGCCTTGCGGCTGCCCACGTCCTGTTCGTCGAACAGGATCGGGCCGCTTTCCCGATCGGCTTCCTCCAGCCCGGAGATGATCCGCAGGAGCGTCGTCTTGCCGCAGCCGGAGGGGCCGAGCAGGGCCACCAACTCGCCGCTGGGCACCTTCAGGCTTACGTCGCTTAGGGCGGTGAAGCCGCCGAAGGTCTTGGTGATGTTGCGGATTTCGATACTCATTGCTCAAGCCTCCGACTCGAGAAACTCTTCGGTGATCGACGCCGCGGAAAGGGCGCTGCGGCGTTCGACCAGCGATTTGAGCACCAGGGTGATGATTGCCAGCAGGGCCAACAGCGAGGCCACGGCGAACGCGGCCGAAAACTGGTACTCGTTGTAGAGGATTTCCACGTGGAGCGGCATCGTATTGGTCGCGCCGCGGATGTGCCCCGAGACGACCGAGACGGCGCCAAATTCGCCCATGGCCCGGGCGTTGCAGAGGATCACGCCGTACAGAAGGCCCCACTTGATGTTCGGCAGCGTGACCCGCCAGAAGATCTGCCAGCCGCTGGCCCCCAGCACCCGGGCGGCCTGTTCCTCTTCCGACCCTTGGGCATGCATCAGCGGGATCAACTCCCGGGCGACGAAGGGGAACGTGACGAAGATCGTGGCCAAGACCACGCCCGGCACGGCGAAGATGATTTGCAGCCCATGCTCCGCCAGCCACGGCCCCAAGACGCTCTGCCGGCCGAAGAGGAGCACGTAGATCACTCCGGCGATGACCGGCGAAACGGCGTAGGGCAGGTCGATCAGGGTAATCAAGAAGCTCTTGCCGACAAACTCGAACTTGCCGATGCACCAGGCGGCGGCCAGGCCGAAAACGACGTTTAGCGGCACGGCGATGGCGGCGGTCAGCAGCGTGAGCTTGACTGCCGCCAGGGCGTCGGCGTCCTCCAGGGCGCTCAGGTAGACCTTCCAGCCCTCCTCGAACGCCTGCACGAATACGGCCACCAGGGGCAGCAGCAGGAACAGGGCCATGAAGACCACGCTGATGCCGACCAACAGCCAACGGATCCAGGCTGGCTCGCTGACCGAGACCGTGGTCCCGCCCATCGATTTGGAGTTCAAACGGGCTGCAATCGTGCCGGCCATCTCACACCACCTCCGCGTAACGTTTGCGACTCCATCGCTGGAGCAGGTTGATCGTCAACAGCATCAGGAACGACATGGTCAGGATGACCACGGCGATCGCCGTGGCGCCGGCGTAGTCGTACTGTTCGAGCTTGATGACGATCAACAGCGGGGCGATCTCGGTCTTCATCGGCATGTTGCCGGCGATGAAGATCACCGAGCCGTATTCGCCCAACGCCCGGGCCAAGGCCATGGCAAAACCGGTCAAAAGCGACGGCAGGATGCCGGGAAGGATCACCTGCCAGAACGTCTGCAAGCGCGTGGCGCCCAGGCTGGCCGCGGCTTCTTCCAGTTCCACGTCGAGGTCTTCCAAGGCCGGCTGGAGCGTCCGCACGACAAACGGCAGACCGATGAAGGTCAGCGCCACGGTGATCCCCAACCAGGTGTACGCGACCTGGATCCCCAAGGGGTCGAGATAACGCCCGATCCAGCCGGTGGGGGCGTACAGCGTCGTCAGCGCGATCCCCGAGACGGCCGTGGGCAGGGCAAACGGCATGTCGACCATCGCGTCGAGGATTTTGCGCCCCGGGAAACGATACCGCACCAACACCCAGGCGACCACGAACCCGAAGACCGCGTTGATCGTCGCCCCGATCAGCGAACAGCCGATGCTCAACCGATACGACGCCACCGCCCGAGGATCGCTGACCGTGTTCCAAAACGATTCCCACGTGGTGTGGGTACTCTTGAGGAACAGCGCGGAGAGCGGGAGCAACACGATCAGGCTCAAGTAGAGGATCGTGAAGCCCATCGTCAGGCCGAAGCCTGGCAAGACGCTGCGTTGTTTCAGGTGAAGCTTCATAACTCACATAGGGCTTCGGGGCGAGGCCGGATTCTGCACCGCGTATTCAAGCGGCTCCGCCGTTGTTCGGGACAGAACGGTCTTCTACGGCTTGTAGATCGCGTCGAAGATCCCGCCGTCGTCGAAGTGGACCTTTTGGGCCTGCTTCCAGCCGCCGAAGACCTTGTCGATCGCAAACAACTCCGCCTTGGGGAAACGGTCCTGATACTTCTGAGCAATCTCGGGGACGCTCGGGCGGTAGAAATGCTTGGCCGCCAATTCTTGGCCCGCCGGACTGTAGAGATACTCCAGGTAGGCCTCCGCCACTTTCCGCGTGCCGCGCTGGTCGACGACCTTGTCGACCACGGTGACGGGCGGCTCGGCCAGGATGCTAACCGAGGGCACCACGATCTCATACTGGCCGCGTCCCAGCTGATTGGCGACCAACAGGGCCTCGTTCTCCCAGGCCAACAGGACATCCCCCTTGCCTCGCTGCACAAAGGTGTTCGTGGAGCCCCGCGCCCCGGAATCGAGCACCGGCACGTTGCGGAACAGTTGGGTGACAAACTCCTGGGCCTTCTTCTCGGCGGCGGCGACCTGCGAGGCGTTGGCCGGATCCTTCAATTTGCTCAAGTCGCCCAACTCCTGCTTGAGCACGTAGCCCCACGCGGCCAGATAGTTCCACCTCGCGCCGCCGGAGGTCTTGGGATTGGGCGTGATCACCGAAATGCCCGGCTTGACCAGGTCGTCCCAGTCCTTAATCCCCTTGGGGTTGCCCTTGCGGACCAGGAAGACGATCGTCGAGGTGTAGGGGCAACTGTTGTACGGCAACCGGGAGGCCCAGTTCTCGGCGATCAGGCCCGCGCCATGCTTGACGATCGCGTCGATGTCGTAGGCCAGGGCGAGCGTGACCACGTCGGCCTCCAGGCCGTCGATCACGGCCCGGGCCTGCTTGCCCGAGCCGCCGTGCGACTGCCGGACGTCGATCGGCGCCCCGCCCTGCTGCCCCCAGTGGCTGGCAAAGGCCGTATTGAATTCCTTGTACAGTTCCCGGGTCGGGTCGTAGGAGACGTTCAGCAGGGTGGTGACGTCGACCGCGGGAGTAGAAGCCCGGCCATACAACCTGTAGGCCACGCCAGCAACCAGCACGACGCTGACCAACAGGGCCAGCACGACGATTCTTCGCCAAGGGCTTCGCGACATCCCAATCTCCCTAGTAGGGTGGAGTTCGTAGGTAAAACCACTACGGGCAATCAGGGGATCGCAAACGGTATGCCGTGTGCAATCAGCGGGGGTTTTGCGGGCGGGACCAGGGGCGCTTGGCGGCTGTGTCAGCCATGCGAGGGGGTGAGGTCTCGCCTTAACATCTTGATAGATTGTCGGTTATGCTGCCCTTCGGCTCGCCGGGCCCGATCCTGTGGCCCGTGCGCTGGCCGAGAGGGGGTAGAGAGAGTCTGGAAACGGCCCGTGATATTTGCTAGAATGGGCCGCGAAATATGCTAGGATGGCTGTGTTATTTCACGGGCCCACGCAATGGATCACTTTCGCTCTTTCATGCTCGATGTCTGGCGGGAAGCTTGCCGCCATATCCGGATCACCGAGTCGGCGGCGGCGATCGTCGCCTTGGTGGCCCGCGAGATGCCCTTGGATCAGATCCTCGTGCGCCGGGTCGACGTGAGCCGCTCCTGCCTGGAGACGGTGGCCGTGGCCTGGGCCAAGCCGGGGCCGCCGATGGACGAAGTGCGGACCGAAGTCGCGCCGGCCGACCTGCAAAAGCTGTTGGCCTGGTGTCGGGCCAAGGACGTCTACCGGCGTCGCGACGGGCTGGACTATAGCGGCCTGCCGCTCGTCGTGCCGCACGGCGTCGCCGGGGATGTCTTGGGGATCGGGCTCTGCGACGAGCAGGGACCGACCGGCGTGCTCGTGTTGGTCGCCCGGTCAGGGGAGACCTTTGCTCCGGCCCACGAAGAGGTGCTCACCGCGCTGCGAGAGCCGTTTTCCGCGGCCCTGGAGAACGATCGGCAAGTCCGCGAGATCGCCTCGCTGCGTGAAGCGGCCGAGGCCGATCGCCAGTCGCTGTTGACCAAACTCGGACGCCAGGCGCTGAGCGACACGATCGTCGGCGTCGATTCCGGGCTGCACGCGGTGATGGAACGCGTCGGCCTGGTCTGCCGCTCCGATGTGCCCGTGCTGATCTTCGGCGAGACGGGCACCGGCAAGGAACTCGTCTCGCGGGCGATCCACGAGCGGTCCGACCGGGCCGCCGGGCCGTTCATGCGGGTCAATTGCGGGGCCATTCCGCCGGAGCTGATCGACTCGCAACTCTTCGGCCACGAGCGGGGCAGTTTCACCGGGGCCAACGATACGCACCGCGGCTGGTTCGAGCGCGCGGATCGGGGTACCTTGTTCTTGGACGAGATTGGCGAGCTGCCCTCGGCGGCTCAGGTCCGGTTGCTGCGCGTGCTGCAGGACGGCACGTTCGAGCGGGTCGGCGGCCAGCAGCCGATCACGGTCGACGTGCGGATCGTGGCGGCCACGCACCGGGATCTTTCCGGGATGGTCCGCCAACAGAAGTTCCGCGAGGATCTTTGGTATCGGCTGGCCGTGTTTCCGATCAATTTGCCGCCGTTGCGTGAGCGGCCCGAGGACATTCCCTCGCTCGCGCGGCACTTTGCCCAGCGTGCGGCGACGCGGTTTGGCCTGCCCCCGTTGATGCCCACGTCCGACGACATCCGGGTGCTGGTCTCCTATCCGTGGCCCGGCAACGTGCGGGAACTGGGCACGGTGTTGGATCGGGCGGCGATTCTGGGCAACGGTCGGGCTCTGGAAGTGGCCAAGGCCCTGGGCGTGCAGGGATCCGGCTCAAGCCCCAATGGCCACGGCACGGCCGCCGAGCCCACGTTGCCCTCGCGAATCCTCTCCCTCGACGCGGCCATGAAGCAGCACATCGAGGCCGCCCTGCACGCCGCCAAGGGCCGCGTCGAAGGCCCCCACGGCGCCGCCGCCCTCTTGGAGATCAACCCCCATACGCTGCGTGCCCGGATGCGCAAGCTGGGCATTGATTGGACGCAGTTTCGCGGGCAGTAGGCAGCAGGAAGCGGCCAGCCATCACCCATTCTGATCCTCCGATTGACCGTGTCCAATCACTGAACCTTGGGTGGCATGCCGTCACGGAGCGTAGCGACGGGTCGGCATGTTTTTTTCCGGGAACATGCCGACCCACGGCTGCGCCGTGTGACGGCCTGCCACCCGGCCGCTGATCGCCGCCGCCTACCGCTTGCCCCAGTGCTTGACCAGCGTGACCGTGTTCCCCGTCTCGCTGTACGTCACTTCATCCATGAACGTGCGGATCAGGAGAATGCCGCGACCGGTGGAGCGTTCGAGGTTGGCCGGGTCGGTGGGATCGGGGAGGACCGAGGGATCGAAGCCGGGACCTTCGTCGCGGACTACGAAGGTCGCCTCGTCGTGCGTCAGGATCGAACGAACGTGGATCCGCCGGTCGCGATAGGGGGACTGCTCCAAACGCGCGTGTACCAGGTCCCAGTAGGCCGCATCGTCGTGTTCGCGAAGGGCCGCGTCGGCTTCCAGGTTGCCATGGTAGAGGGCGTTGGCCAAGGCCTCCTCCAAGGCCATGCCGATCCGGCTGCCGCCGCTCGCGTCGCAGAGGCCCATGTGCAGGCAGTCTTGCTGCACGTAGCTGACCAAGGGGCCGATCAGGGCTGCGTCGTTCTCCAATTCGAAGGTCGTGTCGCTGCGGGTCATCGATCCCATCAGGCGCACGTGGCCCTTCTGACGCGAGGCGATCGCCAGGACGTTGCGGACCGTGTCCAAGAGCCGCTTGGCCAGGATCCGCTTGGGGACGTAGCTGATCGCGCCCTGCTCCAAGGCCTGCGTGGCCAATTCCTCGCTCCCTTTCGAGGTCATGAGGATCACGGGGGTCAGCGGATACTGCTGGTGGATCGTGGCGACCAGCCTCAAGCCGTCCACTTCCGGCATGATCAGGTCGGTGACGACCACGTCGGGCGGCATCTCGGCGAGCTTCGCCAAGGCGTCGGCCCCGTTGACGGCGAACTCGACCTGCAACGCGGCGTCCTTGCGCAACAGGCCTCCGACCAGGTTGCGATCCACTCCCGAGTCGTCCACCACCAGCACCGTTGCCATGACCCCACCTTTCTTCAATTTGCAGTCTGCAATTTGAGATTTGAAATCTGAGATCTGCAGTCCTCAATTTTCAATCTGGCACCATCAGAAAGGACGGCAAATTGAAAATTGTGAAATGCAAATTGCAGATTGGTTGCCTGCTTGTTAGGCCGTTTCCTGGGACTCGCCTTGGGCGTACTTGGCCAGCGTCTTGGTGATCGCCGCCATCTGGGCTTGCAGCAGTCCCCAGGTCTCTTGGGCCTGTTCCAGGTTACCATCTCGGGCCATGGTTTCAAGACGGGCGGCCTGTTCGGCCGCCTTGAGGGCCCCAAAGTAGTGCAGCGAGGTCTTGAGCGTGTGGGCCGCCGCGCGGAGCGGAGCGATGTCCGACACGGCCATCGCCTCGCCGATCGCGGTTGCCAGACGGGGCGATTCCTCCAAAAAAGCCTTGGTCAGGGTGCGGAGCAACTCGCAGTCGCCGCCGACCGTGCGCAGGGCTTCGTCCCAACTGATGGCGTCGCACTCGCCTGCGGGCGGCTCGATCACCGGTTCGGCCGCCACGGGCCCGCCCAGCAACGTGCCGATCGCTTCCAACAAACGCCGGGCGCGGATCGGTTTGGCGATGTAGGCATCCATCCCCGCCTCCAGGCATCGCTGCTGGTCGCCTTTCATCGCGTGGGCCGTCATGGCCAGAATGGGGAGATGGGTGCCCGTCCGCTGTTCCCGCGTGCGAATCTCGGCGGCCGCCTCCAGACCGTCCATTTCCGGCATCTGGATGTCCATGATCGCCAGGTCGAACGGCTGGGCGTCGAGCCGCTTGAGGGCTTCTTTGCCGTTGGGGGCGACGACGACCGTGTGTCCCTGTTTCTCGAGAAGCCCGAGCACCAGCTTCTGGTTCACCAGGCTGTCCTCGGCCAGGAGGATCGCAAGCGGCCGCAGCGGCGGGCGCTTGCCGGCGAGCGTGGGATCTTCGTCCTCGGCCACGGTGACGCCGAGGGCCATCACGATCGCGTCCAACAGGTCCGACGGCTTGACCGGCTTGAGCAGGGAGGCCGCGACTGCCGGGTGCCGGCCGCAGGAGCCGTTGCCCGGATGGTCGCCGCTGGTGAGCATCAGGATGACCTTGCATTCCGGGCAGAGGTCGGTGATCTGTGCGGCGAGTGCGAAGCCGTCCTGATCGGGCAGGCTGACGTCGACCACGGCGAGCCGGTAGGGATCGCTCGCCTCCCGCGACTGGCCGACGAGGCCGGTCGCTTCGACGCCGCTGGAGGCCGTGTCGGGGCGAAGCTGCCAGGTGGCCAACATTTCGCCGAGGAGCTTGCGACTGGTGGCGTTGTCGTCGACCGCCAAGGCCCGCAGGCCGTGGAGCCTCGCCGGTTCGGCCGACGGAGGCTCGGCGAGTTCGTCGGGGGCCAGGCCAAACCGGGCGGTGAAGGCGAAGGTGCTGCCGGTGCCCAGTTGGCTTTCCACCCAGATCCGCCCGCCCATCAGGGCGACCATGCGGGCGCAGATGGCCAGCCCCAGGCCGGTGCCGCCGTGGCGGCGCTTCGTCGTGCAGTCGACCTGTTCGAACGCCCCGAAGATCACCTCGCGTTTGTCCTCGGGAATGCCGATTCCCGTATCGCGCACCTGGAACAATAGTTCGACCTCGGTCTCGGTCTGCGACTGGCGGGAGACGGTCAGGACCACCTCGCCGCTGTCGGTGAACTTGATCGCGTTGTCGACCAGGTTGACGACGATCTGGCGGAGCCGGGCGCCGTCGCCCACCACGGCCACGGGCACCTCGGGCCGGAGGCAGCCGACCAGTTCCAGCTTCTTGCGATGGGCCCGCACGGCCAGCGATTTCAGGGCGTCGCCGAGGGTTTCGTGGAGGTCGAACAGCACGGCGTCGAGGTCGATCCGGCCCGCTTCGATCTTGGAGAAGTCGAGCACATCGCTGATGAGCACGAGCAAGGCCTCGCCCGACTCGTGGACCATCGTGAGGTACTCCCGCTGCTCGGAGGTGAGCGGGGAGTCGAGGAGCAATTCGGTCATGCCGAGGATCGCGTTGAGCGGCGTGCGGATCTCGTGGCTCATGTTGGCCAAGAAGGTGCTCTTGGCCCGGTTGGCCGCTTCGGCCGCCTCCTTGGCCAGGGCCATCTGCGCTTCGGCTTGGACCCGAGCGGTGACGTCCCAAAAGACCCCCTGAACGCCGACGATCTTGCCGCTGGCGTCGCGGACCGGCGACTTCATCACCTGGACATCGCGCACCTGGCCGTCTTTTTCGTGCTTTTCCACGGCCTCGAACAGCCGGCCCGTGGCCACGACCGACTGGTCGTCCTGCCGGTACTTCTTGGCCAGGTGCGATGGAAAGAGATCGAAATCGGTCTTCCCCAGGATCTCCTCCAGCGGCTTGCCGAGGAGCTTGCAGAACGAGGCGTTGGCAAACTGGAACCGGCCGGCGAGGTCCTTGCGAAGCACGTGCACCGGCAGGTTCTCCACGAGCGACGAATAGAGCGCCTGCGATTCGCGCAGGACCCCTTCGGTCCGTCCGGCCAGCACGTGGACGTACATCATCGAGAGCACCGTCATCAGCAGGCCGCCGACCAGGGCTGTCTGCGGCAGACGCGTCGCCTGGCGGGCCAGGTAGGCGTCGGTCGGCTGGCAGCGAATCGTCCAGCTCCGGCCGGGCACGCCCAGGGGCGTGGTGGACTGCAGATCGCGAAGCGTCGTCGAGGACGCTTCCTTTGGCGCCGCCGGCGACTGGCCCGAGTCGCGAACGTGCACGACCAACTGGGGCGGATCGGACGAGGTGTCGAACAGCTCCAACTCGAGTTCCACGCCGTCCCGTTGGGCCAGGGCCTGAGTGACCATCGAGCGGAGATGAATCGTGGCACTCACGCAGCCGCTCAAGTTCGCCCGGCGTTGGGCCACGGTGCCGCCGGCATCGTCCTTCCGATAGAGCGGGCTGAAGACGAGCACTCCGTAGTCGGGCTCGCGCCCGGCGACCTCGCGCCTCGCCAGGACTGTCCGGGCACTGGTCGCCGGCTGGGCCGTCTCGTAGCAGCGGACCAGGGCCTCGCGACGCACCGGTTCGGAACTCTGATCAAAGCCCAGGACGTGTTCGTTCGGCGGACGGGGCTCAATATAGGCGACCGGATAGTACTCCTCGCGGTCCTGAGCCCGGACGAGCCGGCCGTCCGGATCACGCTCCGTGATCTGATAGTCCGGTTTGCCTTCCCGACGCATCGCCGTCTCGTGGGCCGCACGCTCCTGGGCCGTGACCCGGGGAATCCACTGCAATGCGCGGAGATCGGGATACTGCCGCAGCAGCGGCTGGGCAAACGCGGCGAACTCCTGGCGGTCGACGCTCTGCGAGCCTGCATAAAAAGCGCCCAGCGAATAGACCACCTCCACGTCCCGCGTGAATTGCCGCTCCAAGGCACGGATCGGGTCGCGGGCGTCGCGTTGGAACTGGGCCGCGATCCAAGCCTGCTCGCGGACGAGAAGCGTTTGCCAAGCCACCAGAGTGATGGTGAGCCCCAAGACGCCGGTCACCGCCGTGGGCCATCGGCGTCGGTGGGCAAGCCGCCGGTCTGCAACACGCGCTAGAGAAGATCCTTGGCTGGCATCCGGCATCTGAAGAGAGTACTCCGGTGCGAAGAGCCGTTTGCCCCATTGTAGCACTCCCTGCAAAGGGAGCAACAGGTTGGGGAAGGACGAAGGACGAAGGACGAAGGACGAAGGAGGAGGGACGAGGGACGAGGGCGTCAGCGTTTAGCCTGCGGGCTTGCCCGCCGTGAGATTTGCCGCAAGACGTTGCGTCGGAACACGGGTGGCATGTTCCTGCGCAGTAAAACGAAGGACGAAGGGCCAAAGACGAAAGAGGATGGTGGTAGAGCGAAAGGGGTGGCAAGAATAGCGAAAAAGGAGGGGGCTACTTGGTAATCAGGCCCTTGAAGCCGCCGGCGATCAGGGTGGCCGCGTCGGTGAGGATCCGCGGCAGGGCCAGGCCGCCCGGCGAGGCGAGGTATTGGGGACGCCAATGGGGATGGAACTTGCCTTTGAACTGTCGCAGCCCCTGGAAGTTGTAGAAATGCTCTCCGTGCCGGAAGAGGAACACGCCCACGCGATTCCAGATCGGCGCAAGGGCATCATCGGTCAGGCCGGATAGCGGGGCCATCCCCAGGTTGAACCAGCGGTAGCCGTGGGCTTTGCCCCACAGCATCAGTTCCACAAAGAGGTACTCCATCACGTGGTCCGGGGCGTCGGGCGGGTGACGCATCAGGTCGACCGACAACTCCTCCTTGTCGGCCCCTTCCAGGAGATTGGCGAACGCCACGATCCGGCCGTTGCGACGCACGACGGCCGCGGGGAAATGCCGCAGGTAGTCCTCGTCGAAGCGGCCCAGGGAAAAGCCCTTTTCCCGGGTGTTCTTCGCGGCCAGCCAGGCGTCGGAAATCTGGCGGAGCGAGGGGAGCAGCGGCGGGACGTCTTCGGCCGGCACGACCTCCAGCCAACAGCCGTCCCGCGTCAGGCGATGGACGGTCTGACGCAGATCGCGGTAGGACGAGCCCTCCAGGGAGAAGGCGGCTAGCGCGACCCGGGCTTCTTCGCCGAGTTTCAACAGCGTCAGCCCCAGGTCGAGATAGATCGGCAGATTGTCGCGCCCGACCTGGTAGAACACCGGCCAGGCCTCGTAGCGATCACACATCTCGCGGAACCGCCAGGCCAATTCGGCACGCTGGTCCGCCGGGCCGATCGGATCGCCCATCGCCACCCAGCTTTGGCCTCGCACGCCATACATGAGCATCGCCGTGCGCGGGGCGTTGAACAGGAGCATCTTGTCGCCTAACAAGGCCAACGCGCCGTGGGTATTCGGCGAGGCGGCGGCGATCTGTCGGGCCGTCGCCAGGTCCTCCCTCGTGGGCGGCCTGGGACGGGGCACGGCCGGACGCAGCAACCGGTATGCGGCAAACGCCACCAGCAGCGCCGTCGCCCCGACCGTCGCTCGCAAGAATCGCGGCGCACTGGCATCGAAGGCGAACTGCCACCACAGCTCCCCGGAATACTCGACGTGCCGATGCGCCAGCAGGCCCAGCCAGACCGAGCCGATCAGCACCAGGGCGACGGACACCAGGTGTTCGCCGTCCAAGGGTTGACGCAGCAAGGAACTCTTGCGGTAGAAGAACGGCCTTGCTGGCCAGAGGATCGCGAACATCACCAACAGCACGGTCGCTTCTTCCACGTCGAATCCCTTGAGCAACGACGCGACCACGCCCAGGGCCAGCATGCCCAGCGTCAGCCAGTAGGCCCCGTCCAGCCGCCGCTGGAGGCCGCGGGCCAAGAGCAGAAGCAGCATTCCCACCAGGCTGCCAAAGAAATGCGACATTTCGACGACCGGCAGGGGCAACAGGCGTTGGACCCAGCCGAGCCGTTCCTGCGCGATCGGCAGGGCCCCGGAAAACAGGAGCACGGTGCCGGCGGCAAACACCAGGAACGCCAGAAGCCGAGGGGCCACCAACGGCAGGAGCCGGCCCATCCGGCTGGCCAGGCGGCCCAGGGTTTCCCGTTGCAGGGCCACTTCGTTGACGCCCAACACCACGGCGGCCACCGCCAAGGGAAGTAGATAGTAGATCGCCCGATAGACGAGGATCGTGACCACAAGCTCCCGGGGCTCGGCCGGTGCCAGCACGAATAGCATCACCAGCTCGAACACGCCCAGTCCGCCGGGGACATGGGTGAACACGGCCACCACGATCGCCAACAGGTAGGCTCCTAAGACCTGCGGATAATCCATCCCAAGATCGGCCGGAAGAAGGACATAGAACACGCCGGCCGCCACCAGCAGGTCGGCCCCGGACGTGATTAGTTGCAGTACGGCCAAACGCAGTGGCGGCAGACGCAATTGCCAGGTTCCGACACGGATCGGCCGGCGGTGGAAGGCCGTCAACGCGAGGTAGCCCGCCACGAAGATTAAGAAGGCGATGCCTAGCGGCCGGATCCCGTCGAACGGGAGATGAAACTGGGGGGAAATCGGAAACGGCGCGATCACGAAGACCAGGCCCGCCAGACTCATGACGCCGATCCAGAACGTCAGCCCGAGCATGGCGATCAGTTCGAGGATCTCGACGGACGACAGCCCCCAGGCCGAATAGAGGCGATAGCGGACCGAGCTTCCCCCCAGGAGCATGCCGAAGTTGTTGCTGCTGACATAGCCGACAAACGAGGCCAGCGCGACCCTGGCCAACGACAGCGGATGGCCGATATAGCGCACGGCCAGCCAGTCGTAGTTGACCAAAATGACGTAGTTCACCACGGTCAGGCCGATCGCCAGGAGGAGCCGGCTCAGGGGGATCGCGGAAAAGCCCGCCATGAGATCCTGGTAGCTGAAGTGACGGAGCTGATGGAACAAGAGCCACAGCGCCGCCCCAAAGATGAGGAGCACCAGTCCGGGCATCAGAAGGTGCAAATAATGCTTCATCGCTTCGGGTGGGTCCCGCTATAATGCGAGCCGTGGCGTCGTTCGGCGTGTCACGGTGTTTCGACGGCTGAAGGTATGTTACGCGCGTAGAACCTGAGGGGTACACCGTGGAAGCATTTTGGTTGTGTTTCGTCCCCCTGTTTGTCGCCATGGACGCCATCGGCCTGCTGCCGATCTATCTCGCACTGACCGAGGGGCTCGAACAGGCAGACAAGCGACGGATCCTCGGGGAGTCGTTGATCACCGCCCTGGCCGTGGCCGTGCTGTTCCTCTTCATTGGCCAAGGTGTCTTTCGACTCTTGGGGATCACGATCGCCGACTTCATGATCGCCGGCGGCACGCTCCTGTTCATCTTCGCCATGATCGATCTCAACGACGCCGGGCCCAAGCGACGCCGCACTCCCGGGACCCGTTCGGTGGGCGCGGTCCCCTTGGGCGTGCCGCTGTTGGTCGGTCCCGCCGTCTTGGCCACGATCCTCCTGTTGGCCAACCAGTATGGTTACGCCCTCACGGTGCTGGCGATCGTCGTCAACATCGTCGTGGTCGGGCTCGTCTTCGAGTTCTCTCAGGTCCTCATCCGCCTCCTCGGCCGCGCCGGCATCCGCACCGTCTCCAAAATCACCAGCCTGATCCTCGCCGCCATCGGCGTCATGATGGTCCGCCATGGTGTGGCCACGATCATAACCAACTTGCCACGATGAAAAATGATGAATGATGAATGATGAATGATGAATGATGAATGGAGGAAACAGTAAGGTAATTCATCATTCATCATTCATCATTTCCTCCTACCCCTGCACTCTGTCCCGGTTCTTGCCGCTGGCGGCTTCGCGTTCGAGGAATTCGATGATCTTGGCGGCGACGTCGATCTGGGTCGCCTTTTCGATTCCTTCCAGGCCCGGTGAGGAGTTGACTTCAATCACCAGCGGGCCGTGGTTGGAGCGGATGATGTCGACGCCGGCCACGTTCAGGCCCAGGGCCTTGGCCGCGCGTACGGCCGTGCTGCGTTCCTCGGGGGTGAGCTTGATCTCCACGGCCGTGGCGCCGCGATGGAGATTGGAGCGGAATTCGCCGGGCGGCGCCTGACGCCGCATCGCGGCCACGACCTTGCCGGCCACGACGAAGCAGCGGATGTCCGAGCCGCTGGCTTCCTTGATGAACTGCTGCACGAGGATGTTGGCGTCGAGGTTGCGGAAGGCCTCGATCACGGCCTTGGCCGCCTTGTGGGTCTCGGCCAGGATCACGCCGATCCCCTGCGTGCCCTCCAAGAGCTTGACCACCAGCGGCGCGCCGCCGACGAGGTTGATCAGGCCGTCGATGTCTTGCGCGGAATTGGCGAAGCCGGTGATCGGCAGGCCGATGCCGCGGCGCGACAAGAGCTGCAAGCAGCGCAGCTTGTCGCGGGCACGGCTGATCGCCTGGGATTCGTTGGCCGAGAAGACGCCCATCATCTCGAACTGCCGGACCACGGCCGTGCCATAAAAGGTCTTCGAAGCGCCGATCCGGGGAATCAACGCCTCGATTCCTACCAGCGGCTTCCCCCGGTAGATGACCCGGGGCTGGTGGGCGGCGATGTCCATGTAGCAGCGGAGATAGTCGACCACCTGGACTTCGTGGCCGTGTTCCTCGCCGGCCTGTTTGAGGCGGCGCGTCGAGTATAAGGACGGTTTGCGGGACAGGATGGCAATCTTCATCGCTTGCGTTTTCGTCTTCCCCCGAGAAATGAACGTCCCGGATCGACCACGAACCGATGACGCACGGCCTGGCGCCCCAGCAGCATGCGAAAGCCCATCGTGTCGCGCGAGGCCAAGGTCAACTCAATGCTCCATCGCTGTCCAAGGAGTTCCACTTCGGTGAGGACGACGGGCCGGAGCGTTTCGTGGCCTCCCGAACTTCGCACCCGGCGAAACTCGATCAGCACCGCTTCGGCCGTGATCGTCCGATGAAAGTCGCGCTGGTAGGGGTGGAGCTTGAATCGCACGATCGGCCGTCCATGGTCCTCGACCACCGACACGTCGAAGGCGTGCACCGAGGAGGAGCAGGCGCCGGTGTCGACCTTCGCCTTGATGGCAGGGATGCCTAGCCCGGGAAGGGAAATCCATTCCCGCCAGCCGATCGTCGGTAATGGTTCTACTCGCTTGCTGCGGGGCATGATGGGTCTTGTTCAAGAGGAATTGTCCGCCGCAGGCAAGGCTGGGGCCGATTTTGCAGCGCAAGTCATTGCGATGCTGGATCTTCGCGCTACCCGCCTCTTGGCCATCGCTAGGGCCCCAGCGATGTGCATCGTCTAGCGGAAGAGGTAGGGCAGATAAGGTGGGGCGGATGATTGGATTGGGAAATAGGGAGCGGAAGCCCCTTTCCTGTCAATGAGGAGGCAAGCGCCGAGACGATTAGATAGGCGGGGCTTACTGAACTGCGCGGCATGAGGTGACGGAGATGAAGTTGGGTCCGCACCCCTACGAAGTCCGGGATCTGGTCCTGAAGAATTTCGGGGAGTTGGGGGCAAGCGTCCAAACCCCCTTCGACCTGGACGAGACGATCCTGTTGGATGACGGCCAATATGTGGCCCGTTCGTACCGGATCGCCGGCCTCTTGGCCATGTGGCTGATTGGGGTCGGAATTGTCCAGTTCTACGATGGGGCGGGGAACATGCTGCGAACGGTCAACTTGTTCACCGAGGTTGAGCCGCAGCGCATGGCGGCGTGAATTGTGCAGCTGCACACAATCGCTAGCTGGCTTCGAACCCTTCCGGTCGCTCGGTCACCGGGACGGTAGTCAGCAAGCGACTGTCCTCCTGGTCGAAGAACTCCAGTCGATGCTTCTCCACCTGCCAGACCACCCGAATCCCGCTCGGCGGAAGCTCGTTGCCAATCACTTCCCGCCGTCGAGGTGGACGACCATTGGTTACGAGGAACCACGGGGCTTTGGGGATGCCCAACGAAGCCAGCGTTGAGAGTACGGTCCCTCGGACGCTCTCAAGCTGTTGACTGTCCATCGTTACCTCCTCTCCGAGAGTCCTCACGTCGGGCCAAGTCGCGTGAGGCGGGGGTGGAGACTCGACAACGCAACCGGTGTTAAGTATATTCCCCGGATCTCTGTTGTGCAATTGCACAAATCGCCGCGGCCGGATGATTGCTTTCCCTGCGACGGAAGAGTGAGGCCTGGGGCACCGCCTCGATCGACGGTCCCTCTCGTGGGTGATTATGTGCCCCGGCTTGCCCTCCTGGCAAGCCGGGCAGAGTGCAGCGTTCCCCTCTTCCGCCGGGAGAGGGTTAGGGTGAGGGGAATTGCCATCGATTCGACGATCGAAAGCTCCTCCCCACGCTACGAAGTCTGCGACGCCGGATACTGGCTCCACTGGTTCTCGCCGCTGGGAATCGCCTGCAGCACCTCTTGGCTCCGTTGTTGGCTCATCTGGTGGTTCAGCTGGTCGACCTCTTCCAACGTCTGCGAGGTTCCCTCGATGGGGTGGTGGATCTGGCCTTCGGTCTCGGTGACGTGGCGGATCGGGTCGTCGACGTAGACCCAATGCTCCCCCTGGCCCCACGGGCCTTGGCCTTCGTTCCAGGGTCCGGTCACCTGCGAGCCATTGGACATGTTGTAGTAGACGTGCGTGAACCGCGGGTCGCCCTGGAGCACGCCGGGGGGGAAGTTGGGTTGGATCGACTCCAGCGCCGCCGTGAACTGCTGGAAGTGGGCCACCTCGCGCGTCATCAAAAACCGCAGCGACTCCTGGACCAGCGGATCGTCGGTGAACTGCAGCAGATACTCGTAGACGATCTTCGCTCGCGATTCGGCCGCGATATTGGACCGGAGATCGACGGTCAGGTCGCCGTTGGCTTCGATGAAGGCGCCAGAGAAGGGCACGCCCTGCGAATTGGTCACCGCGGGGCCACCGCCGGTCAGGCAGAGAAACTGCGGCTGGATCGAGACTTCGTGGATCAACTCGTCGCGACGCGATCGTGCCATGATCCGCATCAGGTCACTTTGCTCCGCGGCGTTTTTCAGCTCGCCGTTGATCCCGTCCAGCAGCATGGTGATCGTCGCGCCGACGATCTCCAGGTGGCTGAACTCTTCGGTGGCGATGTCCATCAACAGATCGTACTTGTCGGGATACGGCTTCCGGATCCCGAAGGCTTGCGTGAAGTATTGCAGCGCCGCTTTGAGCTCACCATTGGCCCCGCCGAATTGCTCCAAGAGCATGCCGGCAAAGTGGGGGTCGGGCCGGGAAACTCGGGCATTGAACTGCAGTTCTTTGACGTGATGAAACACGAACCCATCTCCTTACAATAACAGAATGAGGCGAATAAAAGAAAACGAATGAACCCACCCTCGCGTGCTCCAGATGTGCGAGCACGTTATGTGCCAAAGGACCGGTTGGTCGCAGAGTGTCCCGCGATCCTTCGGCCTCACGCCTCGGACGGCGACGGTTTGGCGTTGCCGACGTCGAACCGCCCGATATAGTTAGTCAAGGGGATTGCCTCACTTGCCCTGGGCAGGTCCCTTGAGCCCCGTGGAGAAAATGCTATGGCGATCGACCCAATCTGCAAAATGGAGGTCGACGAGTCGAGCCCGATCCGGGCCGAACGGGATGGCCAGACCTATTACTTCTGTTGTGAACGCTGCCGCGAGCGATTCCTCGGGCAGGCATCGGCGTCGGTGAGCGCTGACGAGCACGCGCCCGCATCGGCGTCGCACGCTGGAGGGAAGTACGTCTGCCCGATGTGCCCGGGCGTGGAGAGCGAGGGGCCGGCCGCTTGTCCGCGATGCGGGATGGCGCTAGAACCGGCGACGCCTCCAATGCCGGAGAGCCGCGTGATCTATACGTGCCCGATGCACCCGGAGGTCGAGCAGGATACGCCGGGCACGTGTCCCAAGTGCGGGATGGATCTGGAGCCGAAGTACATCGCGACGGCCGAAACGGAGAAGAACGAAGAGCTGGAGTCGATGACCCGGCGGTTCTGGGTGGCGCTGGCGTTGACGATCCCCGTGCTGCTCTTGGCGATGGGGCCGATGATCGGGCTCCCCTTTCACCGCTGGATGCCGCTGTGGGCAACCCGTTGGCTGGAACTCGCGTTGACTACGCCCGTGGTCCTGTGGGCCGGCTGGCCGCTCTTGGTCCGGGGGGCCCGCTCGGTGGTCAATCGCAGTCTCAACATGTTCACGCTGATCGCCCTGGGGGTCGGCGCGGCGTATGTCTACAGCGTGGTGGCGACGCTCTTTCCCCAGCTCTTCCCTCCGGCCTTCTGGGAACACGGCGCCGTGGCGGTCTACTTCGAGGCGGCCGCGGCGATCACCGTATTGGTGCTCCTCGGCCAGGTGCTGGAACTGCGCGCCCGCTCGCGCACCAGCAGTGCCATTCGCGAGCTGATGTCGTTGACGCCGACCACCGCCCGAGTGATCCGCGATGGTCAGGAACGCGAAGTCCAGCTGGGCGAAGTGGTCCAAGGCGACTTGCTGCGGGTCCGGCCGGGTGAAAAGATCCCCGTCGATGGCGAGGTCACGGAAGGCCGCAGTGCGGTCGACGAGTCGATGGTCACCGGCGAGCCGATCCCCGTGGAAAAGGGCGTCGGCCAGCAGGTCATCGGCGGCACGGTCAACCAGACCGGCTCGTTCGTGATGCGTGCCGAGCGGGTTGGGCACGAGACGCTCCTGGCCCAGATCGTTCGCCTCGTGGCCGATGCCCAGCGCAGCCGGGCGCCGATCCAGCGATTGGCCGACGTCGCCTCGGCCTACTTTGTGCCGGCCGTGCTGCTGGTCGCCGCGATCACGTTTGTCGTCTGGGCCTGGATCGGGCCCGAGCCCCGCTTGGCCAACGCCCTGGTCAACGCCGTGGCCGTGCTGATCATCGCCTGTCCCTGCGCCTTGGGGCTCGCCACGCCGATGTCGATCATGGTCGGCATCGGACGCGGGGCCAAGGAAGGCGTGCTGGTCAAGGATGCGGCGGTGCTGGAAGTTCTCGAACGGACCGAGGTGATCGTGGTCGACAAGACCGGCACGCTCACCGAAGGCAAGCCGCACCTGACCCACGTCAACGCGGTGGGCTCCATGCCGGAGAACGAACTGTTGCAGCTGGTGGCTTCCCTGGAGCATCAGAGCGAGCATCCCCTGGCCCGGGCGATCGTGGAAGAGGCGTCCCGACGCGAGGTGCGACTGCTGCCGGTCGAGGATTTCGATGCCGTGACCGGCGGCGGCGTGGTCGGCCGGATTGGCGACCGCACGGTCCTGGTCGGCACGCCCGCCTTTCTCCAAGAGCGCGGCGTGGCCGATCTTGCGGCCCTTCAGGAACAAGGCACCCAATTGCAGCAGGAAGGGCAGACGGTGATGTACGCGGCGGTCGACTCGCGCGCCGCTGGGGTGCTGGCGGTGTCTGACCCGATCAAGGGGAGCACCGAAGAAGCGATCCGCGCGCTGCACGACCTGGGGCTCCGTGTGGTGATGCTCACCGGCGACAATCGCCGCACGGCCCGGTCGGTCGCCTGGAAACTGAACATCGACACGGTCGAGGCCGAAGTCCGCCCACAGGACAAACACCAGTACGTGCGCAAGCTGCGCGAGCAGGGCCGCGTCGTGGCCATGGCCGGCGACGGCATCAACGACGCCCCCGCGCTGGCCGAGGCCAACGTGGGCATCGCCATGGGCACCGGCACCGACGTGGCCATGGAAAGCGCCGGCGTGACGTTGGTCAAAGGCGACTTGCGCGGGATTGTCCGGGCGATCCTGCTCAGCCGGGCCGTGATGCGCAACATCCGCCAGAATCTCTTTCTAGCCTTCGTCTACAACACGGCCGCGATCCCCATCGCCGCCGGCGTCCTGTATCCGGCCTTCGGCCTCCTGTTGAGCCCGATCATCGCCGCCGCCGCCATGAGTCTCAGCTCGGTTTCGGTGATCAGCAACGCCCTGCGATTGCACGCGATGCGCCTGAGGTAGGGTCGCTCGCACGAAAGCAGTCCGCCATCAGCAGCAAGGTAGGGCGGTGCCGAGCTTGCGAGGCCCGCCACTCGACTGCCCCGGATCGCCCTCTTCCATTGACTGACCGCGAAGCGGTCGAGGGCCGTAGCCGTGGGGGCGCGAGCCCACGGAATGAGCTGATTGCTGACCGCTCATTGTTCACCGCTGAAATCGCGAGGATAGGAAATCTGGCGATTCTCCGTGAAGCCGGAAAACGGGGTTGGCTGCGTAACCGTCCAGACGCCAAAACGCGTGGCAAAGTCCACATCGGGAGTGACCTGGCATCCTCCAAGGGGCTACTCGTGGCGAGAAAATCGCGGATCTTCTGCCCAGTTTTTCCAGCACGGTTCGGGCGGCGGCCGATGATTGGAGATGGCTCCCTATCCTTGGGGCATTGCGGCCGCGGTCTACCCTTGCCTAGCAGCTGTTCGCACGAGGAGCGATGACTGAATCTATCTCACTGATCGTCTTGATTCTGCCGTTGATCTCCTCCGACGCCCGCGTCGGCGACTGGCCCCAGTGGGGCGGCCGGGATGACCGCAACATGGTCTCCGCGGAGCGGAACTTGCCCGCCTCGTTCATCGCCGGCAAGAAGAGCGCCGACGGGCGGGGGATCGACATGGCGACCACCCAGAACGTCCGCTGGGCGGTCAAACTCGGCTCGCAGACCTATTCCAATCCCACGGTGGCCGGCGGCCGGGTCTTCATCGGCACCAACGACTACGGCCTGAAAGACCCACGCTTCGAGCCAACCGGCGGCGGACTGCTCAAATGCCTCGACGCGGCCACCGGAACACTGCTTTGGCAGTTGGTCGTGCCGCGTCTCGTCGTCGACAAGGAAAACTGGAACCTCGACCAGTACGAGTTGGGCATCTGCTCCTCGCCCACCGTGGACGGCGACCGGGTCTACCTGGTCACCAACCGCTGCGAGGTGATCTGCCTCGACGTCCACGGCATGGCCGACGGCAACGATGGACCGTATGTCGACGAAGGCCAGTACATGGTCGGGCCGGGCAAGAAGGCCGTCGTGCCCGGGCCTCAGGATGCCGACATCCTCTGGTGCTACGACATCGTCCGGGAACTGTTCGTCTGGCCGCACGACGCGGCCGGCTGCTCCGTGCTCGTCCATGGCGATCTGGTCTACGCGAACACCTCGAACGGCGTCGACCGGACGCTCCGCAACGTCCCCGCGCCGCGCGCTCCCAGCCTGATCGCGCTCGACAAGCACACCGGCCGGCTGGCGGCCAAAGACGGCGAACAGATTGGCCTTCGGCTGTTTCACGGCCAGTGGTCGTCGCCTTCGCTCGGGGTGGTCAACGGCAAGCCTTTGATTCTTTTCGGCGGCGGCGATGGGGTGTGCTATGCCTTCGAAGCGTTGGACAAACCGCCCGAGTGGACCACGGTGCTCAAGAAAGCCTGGTCGTTCGACTGCAACCCGCCGGAATACCGGTTCAAAGACGGCCAGCCGATCGACTACTACGCCGGCGATGCCCGGTTCAGCAAGGTCAACACGGGTGACGGGACCTACCTGGGGCCGAGCGAGATCATTGCCACGCCGGTCCTCTACAACAACCGCGTCTACGTGGCCACGGGTCAGGACCCCTTGCACGGCCGTGCAAGGGGGATCTTGAACTGCATCGACGCCACGCAGACCGGCGACATCACGGCGACCGGCAAGGTCTGGTCCTATCAACAGATCGACCGCAGCCTATCGACCGTGGCTATCGCCGATGGGCTCTTGTACATCGGCGACGTGGCCGGCACGCTCCACTGCCTCGACCTGGCGACCGGCAGGCCGTATTGGATCCATCCGAGCGGCTCGGAGAGCTGGGCCTCGCCGTTTGTCGTCGATGGCAAGGTCTACTTCGGCACGGAGAAAGGGCTCTTCACCTTGGCCGCCGGGCGCCAGTCGTATCTCGTGGGCCAGACCCGGCTCGGCTCAGCCTGCTGGTGCACGCCGATCGCCGCCAACGGAGTCCTGTACGTCGCCTCGGAACGCTATCTCTGGGCCGTCCAATCGCCACCGACAAGTCCCCAAGCGAACGCCACGGGCAGCTATCGGGCAAGGCCGGTTCGCTGAGGGCCGACGGTACTCCCCTCTCCCTTCGGGAGAGGGTTAGGGTGAGGGGTATTGCCGAGAGATTCCGCTATATCGCTTCCCCTCACGCCGGCTCTCTCCCAGAGGAAGAAGGAATCTGTAGGGAACGCCCTCCGTGGCGTTCCGGGCGAGATCCAAGATGTTACGGAACACTCATCTTCACTAATCACCACTAATGAAGACAGATTCTTCCGGGATCTCCGAGAGGACAAGGAAGGTGATTCGAAAGAAAGAAGTACGGGTTCCTCTTCTCTGGTTCCGCGGCTTCCGAAACGCCTGAACAGAGAAGAGGAACCCGTACTTCTCTTTTGAACAATCCGAGACCACGCGAGGATTCCGGGAACCCCGGAAGTAAGGTAGGGCGGTGCCGAGCTTGCGAGGCCCGCCAGATCCGTGGCAGCCGAGTGGCTCTTCGTACCAGGCACGTCGTGCTCGATCACACGACGAACCAACATCTAGTCGCCCTTCTTCTCAAGAATGATGATGCCGTATCCGCTCCCCACTCGGGCTGCATCAGTGAAAGCCTTGGGACGCTCGCCGGTGCTATTGTCTGGTTCGCGATAGCAAATGCGGAGTCGGCCTTCCCTCAACTCGTAGATACCGGGATCTGTCCTCCCCTTCAGTTTGCCCTCTGGTGATGTGAGGTCGAAATGTCTTGGAGACGCGTTCGGATCGATTGTGTACCGCATCTTGCCGGTTGAGCCGTCTGGATCAGTGGCAGTGATGATGTCTCCCTTGATTAACCAGCGCATGCCCTGCAATTCTTCAGGTGTGGCCTTATCGCCATTGTCCTCCATTCCGACGACAACCCATTCGCCCTGCAATAATCGCGAAACTGACGCAGGAGTCTCCTTTTCACCACCAAAGACCGACACCGTGCAGAAAGCCAGAACACTAATCGATAGAACAAATCGCATGCAATTCGCCTCCTTGCCTGATAGTACTGCGTGCCGCATGACTTCTTGCTATGCCGCCGTCGTTTAGCTTGGCGACGACGCTTGTGACACTCCTTCGCTCGGCGGTTGCGATCCTGGCACCACTCTGACCACGCGATGATTTCGTCTTCGTCCCATTGGCGGGACGCTGTAGTGCTACAGCCCCTGAAGGATCCGGTTGGCCCGGTCGACGAGGCCGCGGTCCTTGCAGACTTCGGTGACGCGCTTGAGGGCGGCGACGAACTCGGCCCGGTTGGGCTCCAACAGTTCGCGGCGATGGGCCAACTCGACGACCGCCCGGCTGGCGTCGGTGGTCAGCTTCTCGTTGTCCAGATAGGGGAGGGCCCAACGCATCGTCTCCACGCAGCGCGCGGCCGGCGAACGGCTCAGCACGAGCCGGCGCTCGTCATCCCGCGTGGCCATCTCCATCGCCTTCTGGAACAGCGCCAAGGTCTTCTTGGCCTGCCGTTTCTGGTCCAGGCCGATCACCCGGATGTATGCCCGGAGGGCCCAGATGCGGTGCGTCTCTTGGGACGAGGTGGTGGCCAGCCTGGCCAGCTCATCGGCTACGCTCGCGTCTGGCCAGTTGCACAAGGCGCGCACGCCCGCGTCCTGAATCTCGCCGCTGTCGCTCTTGATCGCCGTGAGGATCGCTTCCAACGCGGCCTTGCCGCCGATCCGGCCGGCCACGGGAAGGAGCAGGCAGCGCTCGGCCTCACTGGCTCCGCGCGCGGCGGCCAGCACGGGCTCCGCCCGATGGTCCTCGTCGCTGATCCGCCCGGCCACGAACATGATCGCCTTTTCCAGGTCGTCGCGCTGCGAGCCCTTGGGGGTCTTGAGCAGAATCGCGATCATGTCGGGAATGTACTTCGGTTCGGCCACATTGCCCAACGCGCGGATCGCCCGGCTGCGGATGCCGGCGTCGGGGTCCTTGGCTTGCTCCAACAGCACGGGCGTGGCGGCCGAGGTGCGCCGCGCGTCGACGATGTCGATCAGCGTGCTGCGAACCTTGGCGTCTTTGCCCTGGAAGGCCGCAACGATCGCCTCGTCAACGCCGGGCCCAAAAACCACCAGCAGGCTTTCCCGGGCCGGACCACTCACGTCGCTACTGGCGAAGACGGCTTCGAGAAGCAGGGGCACCGTCGAAGCGTCGCCCAGCTTGCCGAGGGCCCGATAGCCGGCCAGCTTGACCGCAGCGTCCTGGCTCTTGGCCGCCATCACGGCCAGGGGCTGAGCGACCTTGTCGCCGCGTGCGGCCAGCCCACCGACAAGAAGTACCTGGCCCGCTGCCGGCAGCTCGAGGAACTCGGCTGGCAACGTACCCATCGCCTCCGGGAGGCGGATCTTCACCAGCTGTGCGGCCGCAACCGCCCGGGCATCGGCATTGTCGCTGGCCAAAAGCTTGACGATCATGCTCACCATCTGATCGCTGGCCGTATTCAACTGGCCGGCCAACGCGGCCAGACGGAGCGGGCGCTCTTCGGCCGAAAGCAGCTTGACATAGATCGCCACCGCCTGGTCCGCCTTGCCCTGGGCGAGCAACTGATCGGCACAGCGGAGATAGGCATCGGCAATCGCCAAACGCAGGGGCTTCGAGGCCATCGGACATGCGGCATCCAGTCGCGCGGCCGCCTTGTCGCCGCCGATCTTGCCCAACGCATTGGCGGCCGCCAGGGCGATCGCCTTGTCGTTGCTGGTGAGATACTTGGCTAACACGTCGACGCTGGCCTGATCGCGCCGCTGGCCGAGAGAGTTGACCAGGGCCAGCCGGCGCTTGGGGCACTCGACACTCTGCAGCTTGGCCAGCAACGGGGCGTTGGCTTCCACGGCCGGATTGTTCTCCAACGCCCGGCGAGCCCAATCGAAGATCTCGGCGTCCTTGTCGTCCAACAGCCTGGCCACCGCGTCGACGCACTCGGCGCGGCCGATGAACTCCAACTGTTTGAGCAGCCAGAGCCGCGCCGGCTTGGCCGTTTCCGGGCCGAGCTTGGCGGTCATCCGTTTGCAGGCGTCGGCGCGTTGGGCCTCCTTGCCCGCGGTGCACAACTGGAAGCAGGCGTCTTGGAGTTGCTGCTGCGGGGCCTGGCGGTCGGGGATGTTCGTGGCGCCGATTCCGGGGAGCGACTCGTCGAGCACCTGCTGGAACGACTTTTCCTGGCCCCAGGCGGTCGTGGCGGCCAACAGGGCCAAGGTCAGTGCGGTGAACGTCGTCGCGTGTCTCATGATGGGCTCCTCGTAGGCAGATCGGACCAGCGCGTCGGGCGTGCCCGTGCTTGGCGGCAGGTGATCCGACGTGTTGTCATGGTACCACTGCGGCTTGGCCGTGACAATGACTGGGACCAACCGGGACAATGACTTGGGATTAGTGGCCCGTCTGGGCACGCGGGAAGTAGACCCGCACGTCGGGGTGCATCGTGTAGAGCCGGAACTGACACCCGTCGTGGACCAGGATTCCGCTCGACTTGTCGCCAGTGACGATCGGATTCTTGGAGTACTTCTTCCAGTGGACCAAGTCGGTCGAGACGGCCACGTTGGTCGACCAGTTGCCCCAGGGTTTTTGGCCGGAGCTGTGATAGTAGGCGTAGTACTTGCCCTGGTACTTGAGGACCTGATTGAGGGCCACGGCCTGGCTGTCGTAGGCCTCGGGCCCCTTGGTGAGGACCGGTTCGTCTTGGACGTTGGTCCAGACCTTGCGATCCGTAGATCGGGCGAGCCAGACGCCCCGATCGCCGCGCTCATAGAAGAGATACCACGTCGGCCCTTCGACCCAGACGACTGGCGTGCCGCGGGGGCCGGGGCTTAGCGGCTTGCCGCTGGTGGAACGGATATCCAGCGGTCCTTGCTCCTCCCACTGGATGCCATCCTTGGACGTGAGCAGGTGGGCGATGTCGTCGCGTCCCTCGGCAAAGAGGTAATACGTCCCCTCGTGCTTCACCACGCAGACGTCTTCCGTCCAGCCCTTGTCGAAGATCGGATTGCCCGGATACCGCGTCCAATGGAGTCCATCCGTCGAGGTGGCATAGCCCAGATACTTGGTGTCCTCTCGCTCGCCCGGATAGCCGGTATACCAGAGCCGATACGTATCTCCCTCGTGCAGGATGTATCCCCGCTCGCGGATCTTCCGGTCCCACGTATCCTTGCCCGTGCCCGCAAAGACCGGATTCCCCGGATACGGCACGAACTCCACCATCTCCGGCGGAAACTCACGATCCGGCTTCTCAACCGCCTCCGCCCGCGCCGTCCCGCAAACGCAAACCGCCAGCAGCGCCACCCCAATCTGCAATTTGCATTTTTCAATTCTCAATTTTCAATTCCTACACCCGGAGGAAGGTACCCTTGCGGTACAGGTAATACAGCACCAGCCAAAGCACGACGAATCCACCCACCTGCTGCAGCGGTCCCATGTACGACTTGTCGACATACAGCTTCAGGTTGCCGATAAACGCATTGGCGATCTGGTAAAAGGCCTCCTTGAAGCCTGGGATGTGGGTCATCATGTAGGCCGCGATGGCGTTGGCGCCGATCACGGCGAAGACGAAGCTCCAGCGGCGATAGCCCAATACATCGATCACCAGGTAGAAGAGGGCCAAGAGCAGGTAGCTCCAGCCGGCCGCCCAGAGGACCATCGAGCTGGTGAACAGGTGCTTGATGATCGGGAACCAATAGCTCCAGACCCACGCGGCCACCAGGCAGCCGAGCCCCAGACCCACGAGCCCGAGGACTTTCTTGCGGGCCGACCAGGTGGAGCGGAGCATTTGTCCGGCGTGGACGCCCAACAGGACCGTGGCCCCGAAGGCCAGGCTGGCGAGGATCCAGGCGTAGGTGGACCCGTCGCGGAAGCGGCCGAGGATCTGCTCGTCGAGGTACAGGGCCAGGTTGAGCTTCTCCTCCAACAACCCCGCTTCATGCCCCGGCACGGGAATGTAGGCGAGGCACGCCCAATAACCGACCAGCAGCACGACGGTCGCAGCCACCTGGGCCACCAACGGCAAGTGGAGCAGGACGATCGACGCGATCAGGTAGCCGGCGGCGATGGCCTGCAGCGTGTTACTGTAGAAGTGGAGCTTGGTCCAGTCATACTCCAACAGGTGCCCCTGGGCGACCATGCCCAAGACCCAGAGGATCGCCACGCGGATGAGAATCTTCCGGTAGATGGCCGCTTTGCTCTGCCCCTGTTCGAGCCGCTTGGCAAACGAGAACGGCATCGCCGCGCCGACGATGAACAAGAACAGCGGCATGATCAGGTCATGGGCCGTAAAGCCCTCCCACGGCACATGCTGCATCTGGTTCTTGATCCCCTGCGGGATCGGCAGGACGAACAGGCTCACCAGGGCCAAGAAAACCTGGTTGCCGCCAATAATCCAGAACATGTCGAAGCCGCGCAGCGCATCGATCGACATGACCCGTGTCGGCGCGGGGGCCGGTTGCGTCGTGGAGGCCATCAAAAAAACTCCCGGAAAGGGGGGCGTAATTGGAGGGGTTGGCTCCATCCTATTCCGGGCGACGGCCGGGGTCAACAGAGACTAAGGACGAAGGACGAAGGACGAAGGACGAAGGAAGAGAAGAATGACTAATGAAGGAACAACGGACGCATTCATTGGTCATTTTCGCTCACTCGGCGAATTGAAGCTGGACGCTGACTTCATGCTTGCTCTCTTCACGCAATAGCGTCAACGTGTGCGGACGTTCAATCGGCAGGCTGGAAAGAACGCGATGGAGATCATCGACGCCGGTGATAATCCGGTCGTTGATCGCGAGGATCAGATCGCCTGGGGCGACCCCGGCCGCAGCGGCGGGGGCGCGGGGCACCACGGCAACGACCTGGACCGCTTGGGCCGCCAGCAGATCGAGCTCGCGGACCAGGTAGCGGGGGATGGGAACGACCGTGGCGCTGATCCCCAGGTACGGCCGACGCACGCGCCCGTGGGCGAGAATCTCGCCGATGACCCACTTGGCCGTGTGGGCCGGGATGGCGAACCCCAGGCCTTGCGCCATCGCGATGATCGCCGTGTTGACGCCGACGACCCGACCGCGCGAGTCGAGCAGCGGACCGCCGGAGTTGCCGGGATTGAGCGGGGCGGTGTGCTGGATGATGTTCTCGATCATCCGCC
>JBDKTH010000671.1:0-1756 GCA_039680305.1 Thermoguttaceae bacterium
GACCGGTCGTCCGGAGATCGCCACGGACCCGATGACGGTCAATCTGTCCGACATCATCATCAACCTCAAGCCACGCCACGAGTGGGTTGGCTACACGTCCAAGGAAGACCTGGTCGAGGCGATGGAAAAGGCTCTCGCCGCGCAGACCTTCGGCAATGCTTATAGTTTCTCCCAGCCCATTGAATTGCGTGTCCAGGAACTGATCGCCGGGGTTCGGGCCGACGTGGGGATCAGCCTCTACGGCGATGACCTCAAGCTCCTCGCTGCGAAGGGACAGGAGATCGCCACCGTCCTGGAGACGATCCCCGGCGCAGCCGACGTCGGCACGGAACGGGCGGAAGGGCTGCCGTATCTCAAAGCCCGGATCAAACGCGATCAGCTCGCACGCTACGGCATCCATGCGAGCCAAGTCCTGGAGGTCGTCGAGGCGATCGGCGGCATCGAGGTCGACCAGGTTTATGAAGGCCAGCGGCGCTTCCCGCTACGGGTCCGCATCGCGCCCCAGTGGCGAGGGAATCTGGAACAGATCCGCCAGATCAAAATCCCCGATCCTCAGGGTCGCCAGATCCCCTTGGAACAGTTGGCCGAATTGATCGAGGAAGAGGGGCCGGCCCAAATCAGCCGTAATTCGGTCTGCCGGCGGACCTTGATTCAGTGCAACGTGCGGGGGCGTGACCTGGCCGGATTCGTCGCCGAGGCCCAGGCGGCCGTGGCCAACCACGTGTCTCTGCCTTCCGGGTACTATCTCGCCTGGGGTGGCCAGTTCAAGAACCTCCAGGACGCCAGCCAACGGCTGATGATCGCGGTGCCGCTGGCGTTGTTGTTGATCCTTGTGCTGTTGTTTGCTGCCTTCAACTCGGCCCGACTGGCGACCCTGATCTTTCTGAATGTGCCCTTCGCAGCCACGGGCGGGATCTTTGCCCTCCACTTGGCCCAGATGCCGTTTTCTATCTCCGCCGGCGTTGGGTTCATTGCCCTCTTCGGCGTGGCGGTCCTCAATGGCGTCGTGCTCGTCAACCACCTGGTCGAACTGCGCCGGTCGGGCATGTCCACCACCGATGCGGTTTTCGAAGGCGCTTTGACGCGAGTCCGCCCCGTGCTGATGACGGCCCTCGTCGCCGGCTTGGGCTTCGTGCCGATGGCCCTTAGCAACGGGATGGGCGCGGAGGTTCAGCGTCCCTTGGCCACCGTGGTCATCGGCGGCCTGGTCACCTCGACCCTGCTAACCCTGTTCGTCTTGCCCGCCGTCTACCGCTTCTTCGAACCTCGCTTCCTGGGGGAAGGCCACCACAATCCTTCACCCGAGCACCGCCTTCACGGACCGAACATTAACCCGCCGCACGCGCCCATTCCCTCACCTCACCTCCTCAACGTTCCGAAGGTCAACGAGCGATGATCACGTTTTCGGTTCAACATGCCTCATCGTCCCTCTCCCTTCGACAATTCCTTTGGCCGAAGGCCTGGAGACGAGGCATCACGCGAGTATTACCGGCAGTCTTGTCCCTGATTCTGCTTCTCCCAACAGGTGACCTCCGCGCGGAGCCATTGCCGCCGGTCACCCTGGAGGAGTTGGAGCAGCTTGCGACGGCTCACAATCCCACCCTGGTTCAACTCGCGATGCGTATCCGTGCGGCCCAGGGGGAGCAACTCCAGGCCGGCCTCTATCCCAACCCGATCGTTGGCTACCTCGGGGAGGAAATGGGCCAGGACGGGCAGGCGGGAAAACAGGGGGCCTTTTTCGCCCAGGAGTTCGTCA
>JBDKTH010000022.1:0-3184 GCA_039680305.1 Thermoguttaceae bacterium
TCGAACGCAATAGTTCCGGGGCTTCGTTGTCCACGGGATCCAACCCGGTGGCAAACTGGAGCTCGTTCATCGTCCGCTCGGTTTCGACCATGCTCGAGGCGACCTGGTCTACCTGGCTGCTGATGAACTCCGGCTCCTGCCGATTGACGGCCATCTCGCTGAGCGAGCGGATCTTGTTCTCCAGCCGGTCGATTTCCAACTCGACCAACTGGTAGTTTTCCCGGGCCTTCTCCAGATTGGCCAGCCGGGTGCGGTTGGTCTGGAGGTTGTCGTCCAGGGCCTTGCGCATCCGCTCTTTGCGAGGGTCGCCGGCGGGCGGCAACTGGGCCAGTTGCTGCTCCAGACGCTGAATGGTCTTCTGGATCTCCTGCTGGCCGGTCTTCTGCAAGAACCGGGCCAAGGCAAACCGGGTGTAGAGCAGACGCAGATAGATCCACAACAGGCGGTCGAGCCCGGCCACCTGGACTTCCTCCAAAGGCTGGTCGGCCAGTGGTGAACCGGGGCGGCGCAGTTCCATGGCAATCTGCCTGAGGTCGCGGCACTGGGCCCGCAGGGCCTCGAAGCGGTCGAGCAGGTCGCGAGGCAACGTGCGGAGGATGTGCTGGAGCGACTGCTGATGCCCCCGAGACGCTTCCTCCCGACTGGCCTCGGCCTCCTGGGCGTCGACGTATTTCTGAAACTTCGGATGCGTGGCCAAGAGCCCGACGTAGGTTAGCTCGCCGGCAACGATCAACGGCAAAAGCACGTCCGGCTGTCCGCTGAGCAGGGCAAAGGCCGAGCTGCCCAGGAACGCCAGCAGGTTCCAGTGGTTGAGGAATGCCGTTTTCAGATACTTGCCGAAATGCACGAAAAACTCTCCGTGATCACTCGATCCGTGGGACTATGGTCCGTCTTTGCCGTTGCCTTGCTCCAGCGACGTGATCAGGTCGCGGAGGTAATTGACCGTTTCGTGGAATCGCGGCTCACGCTGCATCAACCGGGCGGGACGGTCGGCCGGCTCGACCTTCAACTCCTGGAGGACTCGGCCGGGGTTCCGTCCCATGATATACACCCGATCGCCAAGAAACACGGCCTCTTCGATCGAGTGCGTCACGAAAAAGACCGTCGCCTCGACCGCACGCCACAGCGACACGAGGAGGTCCTGCATGTTCATCCGCGTCTGAGGATCCAGCGCGCCGAACGGCTCGTCCATGAGGATGATCCGCGGGTGAAGAATCAACGTCCTCGCGATGGCCACCCGCTGGCGCATTCCCCCGGAAAGCTCGTGGGGATACTTGTACTGGTCGGCGTCCACATCCAGTCCCACTCGCTGGATCCACTGCCGGCCTAGTTCGAACCGTTGGTTGCGCGAGACGCCCAGGCATTCCAGGCCAAAGGTGATGTTTTCCAACACCGTGCGGTTGTCGAAGCTCGTGTAGTCTTGGAAGACCATACCGCGGTCGGCCCCCGGCCCGGTGATCGGCTTGCCCAGCACGAGCACTTCGCCCGAAGTGGCCGGATGTTGCGGACCCAGGCCGGCGATCAGCCGCAGGATCGTGCTCTTGCCGCAACCGCTGGGCCCGAGGATCGTGATGAACTCCCCTTTTCCCGGCAGGTCTTCGACGAAGAAGTCCACGTCGCGGATCGCCGTGTACTCGTTTGGCTGGCCGACGTTGTAGGTCTTGGTGACGCGGCGAAAGTCGACGACGTGCCTAAGCGGTGTGGCTGCCTGGTGCTCCTGCGGCGCAACGATCCGGCCGACGCCGATTTCGGCCGACGGCTGAGCAGTTGCGGAAACGGCCTTATCCGATGGTGGTTGACTCATCGCGTTTCTCTCGGATCATCGGCGGTCGTCGCAGGGATCGTGGCCGAACGGAACAGAAGCGACTTGGCGTCCTCGTAACCTCGCAGCACGAAGCGGACGCCCCGATGCAGGAGCCCGCTGCCGCCGTAGCGATAGGGGAACAACTGCCGCTGGACCCACAGCAGGAATCGATCGATGGCCAGGGCCACCAGCGGAATGATCATCAGCACAAGGATGATGTGCGTCTGGATCCCACGGCGGAGCGAGGTGTTGATGATATCGCCCAGTCCACCGGAGGTGTCGCCCAGCTTGACCAACTCGGCGAGCATGATATAGCCGAAGGCCAGGCCGAACAGGAGTCGCAGGGAGTTGAAGATGCCGGGCAAAGCCAGGGGCACGAGCACCTTGAAGATCACCTGGCGGCGGTTGGCCCCGAGCGTAAACGCCGTGTCGACATAGCGGCTCTCGATCTCGCGGATCGCCGTGGCCGCATCGATGATGATGAAGGCCACGCAGGCGACGAAGATGAACATCACCTTCTGAAACTCGCCGATGCCGAACAAGGAGAAGGTCAATGGGATCAGGGCCGCCACGGGGATATTGCGACCCATGATGGTCAGCGGGGCAAAGAAGGCGTTAACGCCGGGGAAACAGCCGCACAGAACCCCCAGGGGCACGCCCACCAGGGCCGCCAGCCCGAAACCGAGGGTCACCCGGCGCAGGCTGGCGTAGGCGTTGCGCGTTAGCGCCCGGTCGAACCAGAGGCTCGGGAAGCTCTCGAACGTGGCTTGGGGGCTGGGAAGGATGCTGGGGCTCAAGATCCGTTCTTCCGGACTTCCCCGCGTGAGCATCCACCAGGCCGCCAGGCACAGCACGATACAGAGCAGCCCGAACAGGGCCCCTTTCCAGGCCGAAACCTCGCCGCGAAGCGCCAAGAGCGGTGCCCGCGGCCGTTTCGGTGTCGTGGCCGATGAATCGGACGACGTGGGCGCAGTCGCCTCGCGGACCGGTTCCGCGGCTGTCTCTTTCGACGAGGGCTCGGCCATCCGCGCGACTCCTATTGCTTTTCAGCCGGATAGACCTTCACCTCCACGCGGCGGTTCTTGGCGTGGTTGTTCGGATCGGTGGAATCCGCAGGCCGGTCCCAGCCCATCCCCACGGCTGAGAACTTGTTCGGGTCGAGGCTGTACTTGCGCACGATCGCCTCTTTGACCGCATTGGCCCGATTCGCCGAAAGCTCCTTGACCAATTCCATGGGAACCGAGCCCCGCATCGAGCTGTCGGTGTGCCCCTCGATGATCACCCGGGCGGAACCGAACTGCTCGGTCAGCTTGGCGATCTCTTCGAGCACCATGTCGACCGACGGATCGTAAAGCTCTTCCTGTCCGGACTGAGGATTCT
>JBDKTH010000617.1:0-2547 GCA_039680305.1 Thermoguttaceae bacterium
TCCCCGGGCTCTCGCAAAAGATCCAAAAGGTCAAAAAGGGAGCCTCGCCGTCCGAGGTGGTCTATGAGGAAGACCGGATGCAACTGCTCCACTACCTCTCCGACCAGCCGCCGAAGTACAAGACCCCGCTGGTGTTCGTCTTCGCACTGGTCAACCGGCCGTATATCCTCGACATCCTCCCCAACAAGAGCGTCGTCCGCCACTTCGTCAACGCCGGCTTCGACACGTATTTGGTTGACTGGGGATCTCCGACGCATGCCGACCGCCACTTGACCTTGGAGTCGTACATCAACGGCTACCTGCTCAACGTGGTCAATTACCTCCGCGAGCGATCCGATTCGCCCAAGGTGAACCTCCTCGGCTACTGCATGGGCGGCACGATGAGCACGATGTTCACCGCCTTGCATCCGGAGAAGGTCAAGAACCTGATGCTCCTGGCCGCCGGCATCGACTTCTCCACTCGCGAGGGACTCCTGAACCTGTGGTGCGACGCCGAGTATTTCGACGTCGACGCCTTTGTCGACGCCTTTGGGAACGCCCCGGCCGAGTTTCTCCAGTCGTCGTTCCTGATGCTCAAGCCGGTCGGCAACTTCATCGAAAAGCCGCTGGGGCTCCTCGAGCGGCTCGACGACGATCGCTTCGTCGAAGAGTATCTGACGATGGAGACCTGGCTGAACGACAATATCGCCGTGCCGGGCGAGGTCTTCCGCGAGTTCGTCAAGTACCTCTACCAGCGCAACCTGCTGGTCAAGAACCAGATGCCCGTCGGCCGGCACATCGTGAACCTCAAACGGATCACCTGCCCGGTGCTCAATCTGCTGGCTACCAAGGACGATCTGGTTCCCCCGGCCCAGAGCGAGCCGTTCACTGACCTGGTTGGTTCGACCGACCGCAAGACGCTAAGGCTCAACGCCGGCCACATCGGCTTGGCGATGGGCTCGAAGGCCCAGAAGGAACTCTGGCCGCAAGCCGTCCAGTGGCTGGCCGAACGCTCCGAACTGATCGAGGCCGTGCCCTCAGCCTGAACGCGCGGATCATCATGAAGACCATGACGGGCCTGCTGTTCTTTGTGATGGATGTATCAGAATCGTCAGTATCAACGGTGTTGCCACCAGCCTATGGAAGGATGAAGCCCCTGATTGCCCTCGGTCGACACTTAGTGCATGCTGTCACTGACCGCAGGGTCGAAGCAGCACTGGCGATCGTTCTTCTGGGCAGTCCGTCAACCGTAGGAGGTGGTGTCGGGGTAGCGTGAGAGCTAGGCGATGGGGCACCGGGGCGTGACTGCGAACATCAAGTCGGCCGTGCGTGCTTGCGTGTCGGAGTGGGGCTCTCGCGTTTGGTCTTCCGGCCATGAGCTATGGAGCAGTTCACTAGTGGTAGATCAGTCCTTGTGGCCGATGAGGATGCAGACTCACGTACGTCCGTGGCGCAGTTGCTGGGATCGCAGGGGTGTACGTGTCATGGCGTCTCCGATGCCTCGCAGGCCCTCGCCCTCCTGCACGGCTCCCGATACGACTTGTTGATTGCCGACGTTAACACGCCCGGCAATGACAATCTCCGCCTGATCCACGAGGCCGCGAGCATCGCCCAGGGGATGCCCATGATCCTTCTGGGCACCGCCTCGTTAGCCCAGACGGCCTTCGACGCATTTCAGTTGCCGGTGGTCGCCTTCTTGCCCAAGCCCGTTGAGGCCGGGACGCTCCAACGGCACGCGGAACGGGCCCTCGAACAGTCGGCCGTGTACAGCACCGTTTGCCGCGTCCTGCATCACCTGGAGGACTGCGTCCACGATCTTGAAAAGGTGCACCGGGGCCAATTGTCGAGTCGTGTGACTCCCTCCAGTGCGACCGTGGCGATTCCCAAGCTCACCCTCCGGCTGCTCGCGTCCTGCTTGTCGGAGTTGCTGAGCCTGGAGGCGACCGTGACCTCTCGAAGCGGCGGCTGTGGGCTCTGCCAATTGCTCGACTGTCCGCAGCGTCCCGTTCATCGCGATGCGATCTGCGATACGATCGAAGTCCTTGAACGAACGAAGGGCCAGTTCAAGTCCCGCGAGATCGGGCAGTTGCGGATCCGGCTGGAATCGTTGCTGAAAAATCCGTCGCGTTGATCACTCGCTGCTGAATTGTGTGCTAGAGTATCCTGAGTTTTGACGTTCCTGGCGGCAAGCCGCTCGAGGAACAACCTGCCCTAAACGTCGGGCGGGCCGAGCGCACCAGGCGGAGAATGCTCCGGCGCTGGTGAGCTGAAGGCACAATGGAAGTCCTGCTCTTCCCCTGCGAAGAGACGACTTCGATTGTGCCTTTTTTCGTTCTTGCATCGCTGCCCCACCCTCCCCTTGCCCCCCAAGGATTCCAAGCATGCCTCCTATCGCTCGCGGCAACACCTCCCGATCGGCCACCTGCATGCGTCACGCGTTGCTCCTCCTGTTTGCTCTTTCGGGGGCGGCGGGGTTGATCTATGAGATCGTGTGGGTGCGGCAGTTCACGCTGGTCTTGGGGGCGTCGACCTATGCGGTGACGATCGTGCTGACGGTCTTCATGGGCG
>JBDKTH010000402.1:0-6777 GCA_039680305.1 Thermoguttaceae bacterium
TCGGAAGACTGGCCTTCTTAGCATCGTTCTTTGAGAGGTCTTCAAGAAATTCATCCAGTGTCAGATAGTATTCCCACCTATGCCCCAGCAATTCGTAGTTCTTCGGTTTCATCGAAGTCTCATCGCACTAAAAGCCGTTTTCCCAGTGGTTCCACAACCAATCTTCGTACGGGATGTCCCAGGGAATGTTAAAAGCGACTCTGGCCTCCTGATGATGTAAATGGTATTGAACTTCTCTTCTGACGTCAATCAGAGGTCTTCGAAGTGAGAAAAGGAGTGAGAAACGGTGCCAAGTGAGAAACGATGTCAGGAGCCGTTCCCGGGAGTAAAGGCGGGAGTTCTATGGTTGCGAAGAGCAAAGCCTCCCGACCCTCTCTATCGTTCTTGCACCAGATGCTTACAATGGATTATCAACGACACATCAGATGGTTTCCCATCTCCAAGGGCCAGATTCATCTTGGGTTTGCCGATGTTTTTTAGACGCGTCCCGTCCATCTCTGCTTGCTCAACGGAAACGGGAACCAGTCTCTTGGGCACATTGTGAAAACACATCCCGGTCTCGGTCTTCCCCTTCGTCCCAAGCCTTTCCGGGTTACTGCACCTCATCAGCAAATTGATGATCCAGTATTTCAGCAACGTCTTGAATTTCAAGCCTAGAACAACCATGCGTTTCCCTTGAACGACAACATCGACATTGATACCGCGGTCTGTCGATGTAATGGCAATGTTCGCAGGGACGACTTCCTCGAAATCGTGGTACTTGCGGACGATCAGATCTGCTTCACCAGGATCGATGTAGCACGTCTTCCGCCCATCATACCGAAGCACCCAGACCTCCCGCATGTTCTTGTATGGTGTGGGAGTGTCTGACCAACTCAGAACCCAGATGCAACAATCCTCGAAGCTCAGGCCGGGCACCAAGAAGCCCTCAAACGGGATCATTTTCATCGTCTGCCTTCGTAAACTCAACGGTTGCGAGGATAAGGGGGGCGGGTGTCTTTGAACGTGAAGCACAACGCCCCCAGTCCCTCTCTTCTCCCTGTCTCGTCCGAAACGGGCGGCCCACGGTTCGATTGGGATAGCCTCAGCATACCACGGACAGAACGGCACGCAACCGAACAGAAAGCCCCTAGGAATTCTGACAGGGGAGGATTACCCGAAGTCGCGGCTAGCTCCGATCCCAACTCCGCGATTTCTCACCGCCAATCCCACAGATTCCTCGCCGCCCTGCCACCGCCGCATTTGAGGGGTCGGGTGTCTTTGATGGTCAAAGGCAAAGCACCCCGCCCCCGTTTGGCCTTCGAAGAGAATCCGCGAATGGACACGAATACACGCGGATGAACGACGGTTATTCGCGTGCATTGGCGTCCATTCGCGGTTGAGACGAAAGCCGAACGAGCGAAAAACGGCGTTAGGAACCATTGCTCTCCCGTGCCTTTCCGTTCCGGGCACCTTTTCTTCTCCGGTTCCCACGCTGGGTGACGTGGTGCGACATTCCAGGAACAACGACTCGCGCCAATCGGGCCATGCCCTGAGATTACCCAATCCCCACCACGCCGTCAAAAGTTACGTATGGTGTCCCCGGAATTCGCGGCCGACTCCGATTCGCCGCAGGTCGTTACGGCGTGATCGTGCGGTGGGCTATGTTCACCCGGTTGCGGTCGTAGACGTGGGAATACTGGAGCAGGACACGCGGCGGTTTGCCGGGTTCGTAGATCGGCAGCAGGTTGCTGTAGTAGCCGGTGCCGCCGCCTTTGGGACGGCGGTCCACGATCTTCCCTTCGTCCCAGTGGATGCCGTCCACCGAGTGGTAGAGCACCAGTCCGTCCCCTCCGCCGCCGTTGCGTCCGGCCAGGAACCAGTCGTCGCCGACCCGCCGCAGTTGGGGGTTGCGGATCTTCTTCGCGGCGCGGGCGCGGCAGGGTGCGCTCCAGGTCTTGCCGCCGTCGCGCGAGATGGCGTATTCGGGTTCGTCCTCGCGTTTGGAGTCGTAGACGTAGGCGATGAGCGAGCCGTCCTTGGCGAACTCCAGCGCGCCGTAGCCCTTGCCGGCGGCGTCGATGGGCAGGACGGTCGCGGTGAAGGTCCCGCCCGATTCGCTTTTGTAGACCTTGTACACGTGTTCGGGACGGCTTCCGAGGAAGTGTTCGTTGGACTGGATGATGAAATAAACGCTGTTGCCGTCCGTCACGACGTCGTAAATGCGTCCGGGGTCAGCGCCGATGGTCACGCCGTCCGAGAACGTCTCCCCGTTGTCGGTGCTGACGGCCATGGTAGGCGCGGACCACGGTTAGCAGGAGATGGGCTTCGTGGCGTCGGTGATTTGGAAGAAAAGGAGGATGCGTCCGTCCGGTGCCTTGACCGCCTTTTCGCAAAGGGCGGTGTGCTTTCCTTCGTCGTAGAGGCGCTTCGAGTACGGCAGGACGCGCGCCTTGGAGAATGTCTTGCCGTAGTCGTCACTGATGCGGTATTCCATCCAGCCGTATCCGCTGTGTCCACTAACCCTTGCGCCGTCGCAGTTCGAGTAGAAGTCGAGGATCCTGCCGTTGCCGGCGTTGACCAGCGCGTGGCCCATGTGCCCGCTGCGGTGGTTTTTCGCGTGGTCGACGAATATCTCGCGGTCGGATACCGTATAGCCCAGCGCCGAAACCGTCACCGCAACGATTGCCGCGGCCGCCATCAATGCTTTCCCCATGAAATCTCTCCTTATAACCCGAGTTCGGGATAAGAAATTGACGTAACTGGTTATCAGAGCGTAAAGGGGGCCGGACCCGTTCCTGTTGTCGGTTCCTGGCATCTTTTCTTTCCCGGCTGGGAGCAAGTCAATATTCCGAGTAATACAATGAAAATGGACTTGTAGCGTTTCATGGCAGAAGTTGCGACAATATGGGGGCAACCTGCGACAGAAATTGCGACATGAACGGCCCAGGCAGCGACACATTCGATTGGTAGATGCTTACAATGGTTCCTGGGAAATCGAGCGTTTTCGACTCGCCAGGGAATCGTGTAGGATTAATCAAGTGTCCCACCTGGCCCGCCCGGCGTCAACTGTATCGAGCAGTGAAAGGACTACGGCCATGAGAACCGTCCTGCTTCTTTGCCTCGTTGCCACAGGACTAAGTAGCGTAGCCCAGGCGGCCCCACCGAGCGACCGCGTGTTGCCGCCGTGGACGCCGGTGACCATGACCACCGCCGGCAACGCAACGGAACTAGGCGTCTGGGGACGCACGTATCGTTTCGACGCCGGTCCTTGGCCGAGCGGCATTACCACGGCTGGCCAGGAATTGCTGGCCGGGCCGGTGCGTTTGGTGGCGAGCCGGGAAGGAAAGCCCTTGGCCTGGCAACGCAGCGGACACTTCGTTCTCAACCACAACAAAGCCCAGGCGACGCTGACCGGCTGGCAGGCCAACGAGCAAGTGATTGTCGATGCGACCATCCGTCTGGAATTCGACGGGATGATGCGCTGCGACCTGGTCCTGATGCCTCAACGGGGCGCGGCCAAGACGCCGCTGGACCAACTTTGGCTGGAAATCCCCCTGAAACGTTTCCAGGCCCGGCTGTTTCATTGCTGGCCCGGACGCTGGGGTAGCGCGACCAACAGCGGCGCCGTGCCCGACGATGGCCTCGCGTCCCCCTTCAAATCGCTCGTCTGGCTCGGTGGGGAAGACGGCGGGCTGAGTTGGTTCGCCGAATCGGACCAGTTCTGGCAGCCCAAGACGGCCAATCAGGCGATCGAGGTCATCCAGGAACCCCAGACGACCGTTCTGCGTTTCCGGCTGCTGGATAGTGCCCCGGCCCGGTTGCCGGTCACTTGGACGTTTGGCTTCCAGGCCACGCCGGTCAAGCCGATGCCCGCCGATTTTCACGAGTGGCGAATCTGGCACGCGCCGCAGTTGGGGACGACGTTGGGCCGGCCCGCCTTCGAGGTCTTTCCCGACGGCTGGAAGACCAACCATCGGGCGTTTCCCGACGGCCGGTTTGAGCCGGCCCTCGATCAGGCGGCCAAGGCGGGCGTCAAGACGGTCGTGTTCCATGAAGACTGGGCGCCGATCCAGAACTATCCGGCCACCTCGGAAGAAGCCGTCCTGAAACGAACGATCGACGCCTGCCATGCCCGGGGTATGAAGGTCCTGCTCTATTTCGGCTACGAATTGTCACCACTCGCGCCCGAGTGGGCCGAGATGGCTGACGACGTCCTCATCAAGAACACCAAAGGCGCCAGCACGCCCGGCTGGCACCGGCTGCCGGAGCAGCGCGATTTCCACGTCTGCTATCGGAGTCGCTGGAAAGACGTCCTGCTCGACGGGATTACCCGTTTCCGTGAGCGAATGGGTTTTGACGGCGTATATCTCGATGGCACCGCGGTACCGACGGGCTGCTCGAACGAGCGCCACGGCTGCGGCTACCGCACGGCCGACGGTACGCTACGGCCCACGTATCCGATCTTCGCCGTGCGGGAGTTGATGCGTGGCCTCTATGAGATGGTTCTGCCGATCGGCGGGATGGTCAACGCCCACCAGAGCACCTGCTGCATGCCGCCGACGCTGGCCTTCGCCCATTCCTACTGGGACGGCGAGCAGTTCGCCACCGCCTCGGCGCCGACGGGAGCCGTGGGACGCCTGCCGCTGGACGCCTTTCGCGCTGAATTCATGGGACGCAACTTCGGCGTGCCCTGCGAATTCCTGGCCTATGAGCGTCCGCCCCATTGGACGCTGGAACACGCCTTGGCCCTGAGCATGTTGCACGACGTGCGCGTGCGTCCCCACGGCACCGGGCCGATCCTCCACCGCATGGCGTCGATCTGGGACGTGATGGCCAGGTTCGGCACGGCCAACGCCCAGTGGCATCCCTACTGGAAGAATGCCGAACTGGTCCGCGTGCAGCCGGAGAGCGTGAAAGCCAGTCTCTACCTCCATCCGGCTCAAGACAAGCGTCCCGGCCGGGCATTGCTGGTCGTCTCGAATCTTTCGGCCACCGCCCCGGTCGCCGCCGACGTCCAACTCCTGGACCTCGTACGCCTGCGACTCGGTCCCGCAGCTCCGGCACAAGACGCCTTGTCGAAGGAGGTCCTTTCGCAGACCTCAGGCCGGCTGGCAGTGCCCTTGGAGCCAATGCACATGCGCCTGGTTTGGATCGAGTAAGGTCTCATGTCAGAAGGAAGAACGGAAGGGAGCAGAAACGGTGTCAGGAGCCGTCCCTGTCATCGGTTCCCGGCACCTTTGCTTTCCCGGCTGGCATGGTGGGACTCCAGCCCCGTTCAATGTTCTCTCCGGAGCATAGCCGTACCGTTCGACTTGATTCCTTGGCGTGCGACAGGGGGCGAACGGCTACTGAGAAACAGCACTGCTTCCAAGGTCAACCCACAAAGAGGAGGAGAACGAACATGGCCCGTAACTACAATGTCACCCGAACCATTGTTGTCCTTGTCACGTCGTGCCTTTTGGGCGTGGCAAACATGTCTTTGGCCGCCGACAAAGCTGAAGAAGGCTTCGTCAGCCTTTTCGATGGCCAGACCCTCGGCGGCTGGCATCTTATGAACGGCGCCAAGTTTGGTGTGGAGGATGGCGTCATCAAGCACAATGAGGGGCGCGGTTGGCTCCGCAGTGACAAGGAATATGCCGACTTCATTGTTCGCCTGGAATTCCGCTTCATGAAACCTAAACAGGATGGCGGCGTCTTTCTGCGGTCCGTCAAGGAGGGCAAGAACTGGCCAAATCAGAAGTACGAGGTGCAGGTTGAGAATACTCGCCGCATGGCGATGATCTTCGGCGCTAAACATGATCTCAACGTGGACTTAGTGCAGAAGGTGCTCAAGCCTGTCGGCGAGTGGAATGAATATGACATCAAGATTGTCGGATCGAGAATTGAAGTTCGCTTGAACGACGAGTTGGTGACCACCTCCGACTCCGCGACCGCGCTGAAGCGGGGCTATCTCGGCTTGCAAGGCGAAGACGGAGCCCACGAATACCGCAAGATCCGAATCAAAGATCTCAGCAAGTAGCGTCGATTTGTCCCGTTCTCCGCCGAGGAGAGAAAAGGTGGGAGAGAAACGGTGCCAGGGAGAGAAACGGTGCCAGGAGCCGTTCTCTTGCCGGAGAGAGCGGGTGACGCCTGGGACAGCCCTCTTGGAGAACACCTCTCATGTTACCCCAGTCGAACGCGAAAAGGCAAGAGGGCCGCAGCCGCTTCGCCGTCGCAGGAATGAAGTTCAAACTGCACCCGGCCGGGAGGCGCTTTGGCACTGGCCGCGGTTGCTTTTGCAAGTGTCGTCCGAATCACAATCTGAGCAAATCGAGGGGAACGGTTGACACGGGCCCCTGTGGCGACAACACTCAGTCTCGGTAGCCGATGGTGATCGAGCCCACGCTTGAGAAGGCACGCTGTCCGGGACCGCCTGTGCCGCCCACGCCCAGGATTTGAGAAACAGGAGCGATTCGATGTCGGACAATACACGGATCTCGCGACGGGGATGGCTTGTCGGGGCGAGTGCGGCAGTCGGTGGAGGGGCGATGGCCAACGCGCTCTTCGCCGAGCCGAGCAACCGAGCCGGGCTTGTCGCCCACTGGCCCTTGGACGATGGGAAGGGGGCGACCCTGCGCGAACTGTCCTCGCTCAGCGCTCGGGGAACGTGCCAAGGAACGCAGTGGGCCAGCGGCAACGGCGCGGCCTTGGAGTTCGTGCCCCCGGACGGCTGCGCCCACGTCCGCACCCAAACGGCCCGGCCGTTCGAGCTCTCGGAGGCATTCACCCTGGCGGCCTGGATTTGTCCTACGACCT
>JBDKTH010000848.1:0-2405 GCA_039680305.1 Thermoguttaceae bacterium
CCGGCACCTCGGGCCGGGTCTCACACAACGAGGGAATCGGCGCATTGCAGTGGGCCAGGACCACTTCGATCAACGTCCGGCCGCGGTAGGGCGGCTGGCCGGTCAGCAGACGGTACAGGGTGCAGCCCAGCGAGTAGATGTCGGCGCGGTGGTCGGCCTCCTCGCTGTTCTGGGCCTGCTCGGGAGCCATGTAGTCGCACGTGCCCAGCACATGTCCGCTCACCGTAAGCCGCTCCACGCCGGTCGAATCACCGGCGGCAGGGGTCGCGATGAGGTAGGCCAGGCCGAGGTCGAGGATCTTGACGGTTCCCTCCCGACTCAAGAGCAGATTGCCCGGCTTGATGTCGCGGTGGATCACGCCTTTGGCGTGGGCGTACTGCAGTCCCGTGGCCGCCTGCAGGCAGCAGTCGATCGCTTGTTCGACCGCCATGGGGCCGTGCTCTCGGAGCCACGTCGCCAGATCCTCCCCGTCGATGAACTCCATGACCAGGTAATGGATCCCCTCGTGCCGCCCGGCGTCATAGGCGGTCACCACGTTGGGGTGCACCAGACGTGCGGACGCTTCCACCTCGCGCAAGAAACGCTCGACGTTCTCCGGCGATTTCGTCCAGCTGGGCGGCAGAATCTTGATCGCCACCAGCCGCTTCATGCGCCGGTGGTAGGCCTTGAGCACAGCCCCCATGCCGCCTTCGCCCAGCTTGTCCAACACCACGTACTCGCCGAGGACCAGGCCTTTGGCCTTTCCCTGGTAGACCGCCATGGCCTGGTACTTGGTGAGTTTCTTCGCTCGGATCAACTCCCCGGCAAGCGTCTCGGCATCCTTGCCCTGCTCGGGGGCGAGACGTCCTTGGAAGTCGCTGATCTCCGTTTCCGACAAGAGCCCGCTACGCGTGAGATTCTCGACAAACTGCTCGACTGACAACGACATGCTATGCCCGCAAAACTATCCGTGATCCGGTCCAGATCTTTCATTGTAGCACGACGGCAGAGGGAGCACCAACCCCCGGCAGGGATCGTTCGCAAAGGTTGTCTTGGCTGATGTTTCCGATTATTCCGGAGTCCCGGGTGATCTCGAACGGCGTTCTTTTGGAACCGCCGGCTTCGACGGGGCCTTAGAATCCCCGCACCTGAGTCGGGTCGTTCTTCCAGCCGTAACGGCGGGTAAACTCCTCCGGCGTCAGAGTCTCTTGGCCATGGTCCGACTGCACGACGTAGATGACTTCCGTTTCAGAGCCTGATGAGACTCGATACTGGCCCGACTCGTCAACGACCAGGAAGCCCGCCGGCAGAAAAACGAGCGTGATCTTCGCCCCTGGCCCCGTGGCGTTGTCAAGACGGATCGTGCTGTCGGTCCGAGTCGCGATCAAACGGCCATCGGGCGACACGTCGGAATGGACGCCATCACAGAAGAAGAACGGTTCGGCCAGTTTCTTGCCCGACTCCAGATCCCAGATGACGCTGTGCATGCAACCGTTGCGGACCACGAGCGTCTTGTTATCCTTCAGCCAGCGTGAGGCCTTCGCCGACCCATGCGTCTTCTGACTCAGCCGGTGGAGGATCTTCTCCCCGGCGACATCCCAGATGAGCAAATCGCTGTCGCTTTCCATTCCATCCGTGATCAGGCGTGACGAATCCGGCGACCATGCCAGGTAGGTGGGTGGCTTGGGGACCGGCAATTCCTTCAACCGTTGGCCCGACTCGGGGGCAACGAGGAGTACCTTGTTGGAACGAAGACAGACGGCCAGCCATTTGCCGTCGGGAGAAATCGCGGGCCAGGATCCTTGAATGGCGAGGGTGTGTCGTCGCTTTCCCGAGGCAAGGTCCCAGATATCGAGGTGCTGTCCGCTCGTCACGGCCCAGGACCCGTCGGGGGCGATCGCGGCCATGCCGTCCGAGCCTTCGACCACGATGCGTTGGAGCGGTTGGGCGTTGGACACGTCCCAGATGGTCAGGGGCCCCTTGGGGCACAGTTCCAGCAAGCGACGGTCGTCCTGCGACCAGGCGACGGTCGTCACACGCTGTTCTCGGGCCGAGTGGAGCACCTGCGGCAGTTCCCCAGAGGAGAACGGCCAGATCCCCATGCTGCCGTCGGGATCGCCGAAGGCCAATTGCCGACCGTCGCAGGAGAACCGAACGCATGCCGTTCCGCCGGTCCGCCGATAGGGCATGCGCAGGGGCTTCACGCTTTGGTCGTCAAGGTTGCAAAGGAGGACGAGAGGGCGTCCCAGGGCGCCAATCGCCAGGCTCTTCCCGTCCGGCGACCAGCAGGGTCGGCAGGCCGCTTCATCGAAAGCGGTGAACGATCGGTGGAGGGTCTTGGAGGCCACCTCCCAGACGCAGAGATTGTCTTTGGGGGCCCGACCAAAGACGGCCAGCAACCGGCCATCCGGGGACCAGACGGCATG
>JBDKTH010000654.1:0-2584 GCA_039680305.1 Thermoguttaceae bacterium
CCATGACCACGCAAGAGTTCAACCCGTTCATCTACTTCATTTTCTGATGGCGGTTTTACAATGATCAAACAACCCAAACCCAAGACCCGCGAAGCGCAAGCCAAGCTGGAAATCGGCCACACCGAAATCAGCCTTGGTGTGAAGTGGACGCTCGTCGTGGTCGGGCTCTTCACGCTATTCTCAGTTCCGGCCGTGCAGACGTATCGCGAAATGCGGCAGCACGCGGAGGGCCGGCGTGAAAGTCCCTGGCCCCAGTGTGGCGACATCTTCGACGCCCTGCCTCGGGCAGCGGCGGCCTACCGCGAGCACAACGGCGGCTGGATCTCGAAGACGTTTCGCGGCAACGCGGTGCTCTTGCAGGCGATCGACCAGTACGAGAAGGACCTGAAGGCCGAGTCGTTCCTGACGCAGTTCGTCTTGCCGCCGGCCCAAGAACTTCTGGTCGATGCCGGCAGTGGCAACGAAAAGGCCTACGTCGGCCGCCAGCGGTGGTTGTTCTATCGGCCGGGCATCGACTATTGCACCGGTCCCGGATTCTTGAGCCCGCAGCACATGGCCCGCCGGGCCGATCGCGGCACCGAGTGGCGGCCGGCCCCGCAGCCCGATCCGCGTGCGGCGATCTTCCAGTTCCACCGGCAGCTTGCCGAGCGGAACATCCGGTTGGTGCTCATGCCGACGCCCGACAAGGCCACGATCCATCCTGAAAAGTTCTCGTCGCGCTATGAAGGCCGGCGGATGAGCGTTCACAATTCGTCGTACCGGCAGTTCCTCGAGGAGCTTGCGGCCGAGGGCGTGCTGGTCTGCGACGTGACCGATGCGCTGGCCCAGTATCGCGACCGTTCTGGCACTGCGGTCTATTTGGCCACCGACACCCACTGGCGGCCCGAGGCGATGGAGTTGGCCGCGGCGGAACTGGCCCGGCTCATCGAAGAGAAGATCATGCTGGGCGCGACTGCTGTGGATCGCGACCGGCGCCAGGCGTCCAACGACGTCAAGAACCTCGGCGACATCGCAAGGATGCTCAAGCTGCGCCAGAACCAGGGGGTTTTCGGCGAGGAAGTCGTCACGATCCGGCCGGTGACCAATGCCGCGGGCGAGCCGTGGCGGCCCGATCCGGCCGCCGAAGTCCTCGTGCTAGGCGACAGCTTCGCCAACATCTACTCGCTGGAGATGATGAACTGGGGTTGCGCGGCCGGATTGGCCGAGCAACTGAGCTTCGCGTTGAATCGCCCCGTGGATACGATCCTGCGGAACGACGACGGGGCGTATGCCACGCGCGAGATGCTCCGCCGCGAGTTGGCCCAAGGTGAAGACCGACTGGCCGGCAAGAAGGTCGTCGTCTGGCAGTTCGCCGCGCGCGAACTGGCCGTCGGCGACTGGAAACGGCTCGACATGACGTTCAAGCCGTCACGCACACCAGCCGACAACCGGCCATCGGTGGGCCACGAGTTGATCGTCAGCGGGACGATCACCGCGAAATCGATGGCCCCACGGGCCGGCCAAATGCCCTACGCCCATCACATCTTCACACTCGACCTGACGGACTTGCAGGTCCACCGTGGGACACTCACCGAGCGGAAGGTCGCCGTTTATCTTTTCAGCATGAGAAATCAGCAGAATACGCCAGCCTTTTCCTGGCCGGTCGGCAGACGGGTGAAACTGCAGCTTCAGCCGTGGAGACCCGACTTCTTCGCCCGATACGGACGGATCAATCGCACGGAGACGGACGACGTCGAACTCGAACGCCCCTGGTGGGGAGAGGTGATCGAATGAACAACTGCATCAGATGGTGTGTTGTGGGGGCCTTTGTAATGTTGGCCACCGGTTGTGGAACCCGGCCATCCTCAGAGCAGCAGAATGCGGGCGAGGCTTCCGGTCTGCCGGCTCAGAAGACCATCGAGTTGGGCGGCGGCGTGAAGTTGGAGATGGTGTTGATTCCAGCGGGGGCTTTCGTCATGGGGGACGACAAGGGCCTCGACGACGAGAAGCCGGTCCACAAGGTGACGATCACCAGGCCGTTCTATCTCGGACGGTACGAGGTGACGGTGGAGCAGTTCCGCCGGTTCGTCGAGGCGACGGGCTACGCGACGGACGCGGAACAGGGGACTGGCTTCCAGGGCGCCTTTGGCTGGAACCCCGACACGATGGAGTTCAAGATGAACGAGAACTATGCGTGGCGGAATCCGGGTTTTGTTCAGTCGGATGCCCACCCGGTGGTGAACGTGAGTTGGAATGACGCGATGGAGTTCTGCTCGTGGCTGAGCAGCAAGGAGGGTAAGACGTACCGTCTGCCGACGGAGGCGGAGTGGGAGTATGCGTGCCGAGCAAGGACGACCACACGCTACTCGCACGGCAATAACGCCGAGGGATCGGCGAAGGTAGGGAACGTGGCGGACGCGGCGTTTGAGACGCAATTTCCCCAGTTGAAGGGCGTGATCCAAGCCAGTGACGGATATACCTATACGTCGCCTGCTGGGAGCTTCGTGTCGAATCCCTTTGGTTTGTACGACATGCATGGCAATGTTTGGGAGTGGTGCGCGGACTGGTTCGGGGTGGACTACTATGCAAAGTCGCCAACGCACGA
>JBDKTH010000458.1:0-1944 GCA_039680305.1 Thermoguttaceae bacterium
CGGCCGACAGCGGCGTCATGGGTAGACGCAGGTCGCCCGTGTCGCGGCCGAGGAGTTTCATTGCGGCCTTGATCGGGATCGGATTGGTCGAGAGGCCGAGCATGTCGCGGCAGAGCGGGAACAGGCGGCGGTGCCAGCACTGGGCTTCGGCCAGGTTGCCGCCGTCGAAGGCCTGGATCAGGGCAATCATGTCCTTGGGGATGATGTTGCCCACGACCGAGATCACGCCGCGGCCGCCGATCGCCAACAGCGGCAACGTCAGGCTGTCGTCACCGCTCAGGACCGTCAGGTCGGTGGCATTGGTGATCTGGGAGGCCTGATCCATCGAGCCGGTGGCTTCCTTGACCATCGTGATGTTGGGCAACGCGGCCAGGCGGATGATCGTGTCGGGTTCGATGTTCTTGCCGGTGCGGCCGGGAATGTTGTAGATGCAGATCGGCAACTCGACCGCTTCGGCCAGCGTCTTGAAGTGCTGATAGAAGCCTTCTTGGGTCGGCTTGTTGTAGTACGGACCGACGACCAAGGCCGCGTCGGCGCCTTCCTTGGCCGCGAACCGGGTCAGACGCAGGGCCTCGTCGGTGCTGTTGGAGCCGGTGCCCGGCATGACCTTGATCCGGCCGGCGGCGGCCTGGATCACCTCGGCGATGACCCGCTCGTGCTCCGGATGGGAAAGGGTGGGCGACTCGCCCGTGGTTCCGACGGGCACCAGGCAGGTCGTTCCGGCCTCGACCTGGAACTCGACCTGGGCCTTGAGGGCCTGGTAATCGACCTGGCCATCCCGGAAGGGTGTGATCATCGCCACAGAGAGGCCGGCGAACTGTTCCGCTCGCGTTGGCATAGTAGTCCGTTCTCGATCTAACAACTAGTCAAAGGACAAAAAACCATCGGGCTATGATACGTTGTCGGCCCCGGCCGTGCTAGAGTCCCCATGGAAACGTGGGCGGCAGAGACACCGGGGGCCCCTGATTGGTGGTGCGAGGGGCTGCGATCCGACTGTGATAGGCTTATTCGACCAGCCGCTTCATCTCCCGGACGGCCTGCTCCAAGCCGACCATGATCGACCGGGCAATGATGCTATGGCCGATGTTCAACTCGTGCATTTCGGCGATCCGGGCCACCGGCCCAACATTCCGGTAGGTCAGCCCATGCCCAGCGTGCAGGGCCATGCCGGCCTGCCGGACCAAGGCCCCCGCCTTCTGGAGAATCTCCAACTGGGTTTGCTGAGCGGCCCCGAGCTTGGCCAAGGCGTACTGGCCCGTGTGCAACTCCACGGCGTCGGCCCGAAGGGCGGCGGCCATTTCCAACTGGCGGGGATCGGGATCGAGGAACAGGCTGACCGAGATCCCGGCGTCGCGGAGTCGGGCGATCACGTCGGCCACGCGGCTCTTCTGACTGGCAATGTCGAGCCCACCTTCCGTGGTGACCTCTTCGCGCCGCTCTGGAACGAGGGTCGCCTGGTCGGGCTTCACCTGGCAGGCGATCGCCACCACCTCAGCCTCACAGGCCATTTCCAAGTTCAGTTTCACCGTGACGGTTTCGCGCAGGATCTGCACGTCGCGGAGCTGAATATGGCGACGATCCTCGCGAAGGTGGACCGTGATGCCATCGGCCCCACCAAGTTCGGAGAGGGCCGCGGCCCATACCGGGTCGGGTTCGTTGGTGCGACGGGCCTGCCGGACCGTTGCCACGTGATCGATGTTGACGCCGAGTTCAGGCATGGGATCTAGCCAGGCGAGGGGGACGGAAGGGCGAACCAAGGAGGATCATTATAGCCCCTGCCCGTTGCCCATCAAGAAGTGGTTGGCGGCGCGGGGGGGAACGTCACGCGAAACAGCCCGTCGCCGGAGCGCATCATCGCCCCCCCCACCCGCGAAAGTCGACAGGCACCCGCCTTTTGAAATCGTTCCTCCGTCGGCCGATCCAGGAAGCTGAACCTAACTGATG
>JBDKTH010000297.1:0-9295 GCA_039680305.1 Thermoguttaceae bacterium
TCGAGAAACCGATGCTCGGCCCGGACGGCAAGCCGCGGCCCGAGTTGTTCCAGCGAGACGGTCTGCACCTGAACGACGAAGGCTACAAGCTCTGGACCTCGCTAGTGCGGCCCCAATTGAAGCTCTAGTCTTTGGACTCCCATGCGACCGAGAGCTTCTTCCAGGCCTCCATCGAGCGATTGAGGTTCTCGTACTTTTCCCCCTTGATGCCATAGCACTGGAGCCCGATCGGACCGGTGAAGTGCATTGCCCGAAGCGTTGCAAGGAACCCGGCCACATCGAAGGTTCCACGGTCGAGCGTTTGGATCAACTGGCCCCAGTCCTTGCCGCCGGCGTCAGCCCCGTTGATCGTCACGACAAACAGATGCGGCCGAGCCAACTCCAACAGCGGCCGCATGTTCTTCGGTTCGTCGAGCTTCAACCAGTGACACAGGTTGAACGTGACGCCCACATTCTTGCGGTCGACCTTCTTGGCCAGGCGTACGGCATCTTCCACCCGCTGCACGTAGAACCACGTGTGCGGGTACAACGCCACGCGCAACCCTGACTGCTCGGCCATGGCGGCGATCTCTCGGATGATCTCGACCGCCCGAGGATCCCCGTCCTCCGACGACGGCTTGTGCTTGGCACTACGGACATAGAGCCAGATGAACGTCTCGCGGCCTTTGAGCTGTTGGATCGCCTCAGGCAGGCCCGGTTCATACTTGGGCTGGTCCGGGTCAAGATTGGCGCCGACATACAGGGCAGACATCTTCAAGCCCTGGGCGTCGAGCGCTTGAAGCATCTCTGGAATTCTCATCGTCCCCGAGGGCCCGATCCCGTCGTAGCCCAACTCTTTGAGCACGGCCGCCTGGGCCTCCGGCGTCGCGTGCTTGGCGTCCTCCACCCCATTGCTGAGCACGAAGAACGGACTACCGCCCCCCTTCCCCGCCCCTTCCGCCTCGAACAACGATCCCGAAAGGCCGACAATCGCAACGATCCACAAAAGAAGCCTCCGGCTCGTCGAATACCTCTTCATGAATGAACCCTCCGGCTCTCAAGACGCGTGACTTCAATCTCCAAGCTTGCTGATACATTTACCAGATGCCTTACGGCAAAGCCACTCACTCACGCAGAAAGGTCCCCAATAAGAATCGCCTTCGGTAATGCATCCTCAGGAGCGTACGAGCGTGAGCGGAGCAATGAACACCATTCCAATGACCATTTTTAGACCGGCGGGGCTCCTCTCGCCGTCCTCTCGAGACGCGAGCTTGGCCGCGCCACTCGCCTACTCACAACTCTTTCAGCAATAGCAGCTTAGCATGCATGAAGTGAAGCCGCCTGCTGCGACGACTGGCCTTGACGTCGCTGTTGAAAAGGTGGCAGAATCAGCATCGTTCTGTAACAGACCAGATAAAGCTTAGATCGTTTGTAATGTATTACCATCGACGATTCGTCTGCAAGAGCCTGGTGTGGCTGGTGATCCTGCTGGCCCCGCTGGAAGCTCTTGCGGCCCTGCCCGACTACTGCAATGGCCAACGCCCCTCGCGGTGCCGCTGCCCGGCAGAGGCGCAGGCCGAATGGCAGTCTTGCTGCCACGGCTTCGTCGCGAGCGAGTACTTCCAAGAGGATTCATCGCCGGCAGACTTAGTCGTCCCGCAGACCTACCGCGACCCGGTCAACTCCGCGGATAAATCCACGTCCGCGATCATGTTCGGCAAAACGCAACAACGTCTTAGCAGCAAGCAGGCCATGGACTCTGCGCCGGCCTCCCAACGCTGCGTGATCCTGTGCCGGCTGCTCCGCTGATCCGTTGGCCGCCGTGGCAGCGATGCGAGGGGCAGAGCGTGCCTGGCGTCCCAGCAAGTGCGTTGTTGACGTTCCACTTCCCAAGGAGCCTTCGCGGTGCAGACAGATTCTGTCCGTCGCGAATCCCACACGAAGAGAGAGGAGACAAATCATGTTGGTACTGAATCGCAAACAGGGTCAACGCGTGATCATCGGTGATGACATTGAGGTGACCGTCCTGAAGGTCCAGGGGAACCAGGTCAAGTTGGGCATTCGCGGACCGGAGGAGATCCCTATCCATCGCGAAGAAATCCATCTGAAACTCAGCGACTGCGATCCGCTCGACAATTGCCAGACGATGCCGAGCCAATCGTAGCCCCTCTGCATTCCTGACCGGCGCCGAGATTCCCACAAGTTCTCGGAAGCTCGATCCCCCACAGAGCCGATAACGATTCTAAGGTTGACACCAGAGAGGGGCTCGACGCGCAACGTCTGGAGAATCCAGGGGATTGAGCCAAGATGGAGAATTTCCAACTGAACGAACAGGTCGGGCTGTGGGCCAATGACATTCTCGTCTGGATTGGCTTTGGCACGCTCGTCGGGCTGTTGGCCAAGGCGATCATGCCCGGTCGCGATCCGGGCGGCGCGGTGGCCACGTTGAGTATGGGAATTGGCGGAACGGTGATTGGCTGCGGCACGCTCAGCTATTTCTTCGGACAGCGGGTCACGCCGCTCAGCCCGATCGGGCTCGTAGTGGCCACGGCTGGGGCGTTTGTCCTGCTCGCGTTCTACCGATTGCTTGGCGGATACTGGTTCGTCGAGGGAGAGCGGGGCCTGAGCCCACGCATCCGCCGCCCGCGCCGCATGCGCCGCGCACCCGCGGTACAGTACGTCGAGGAGGAATAAGGGGCGGAGCGGCCACGGACATCCATCGTATCGGGCCTTGCAGCCGAGTCATCGAGTCGCTACCGTAGGGCTTGAATCCTCACGCCCTTAGGTCGGCAATGTCCCCCACCCGCGTTATCCACCGAGGCACGCATGGCTCCCCAAAGGCGCATCGCGCACCCAAGCGGCTGAAGGTCCAGGGCCCGCTGAAGCACATCTACCGCCTGATCAGCTTCCTCGACGCCCTCTATTTCCTTGGCGATTTCCTCTATCGACGCAGCCTGCGCTATAGCACGGCGACGGCCGCCGTCTGTCTGTTGGGCTACCTGGGGAATTTTCTCCCCGGCGTCGAGACCTACCCGGCCCGCGTGGCGATCACCCTGCCCTTGCTCGTCGGAAGCACAACCCTGCTCAGCGGACTGCTGCTCAAGAACATCCCAAACCTGTTCTTCACCCGCCTGTCGAACGTGGCCCAAGCGGCCGACCTCGATCTGATGGAGGACTACCGCAAGTCGGAGCAGGACCACCACCTCAATGCGATCTGGGAGCGAGTGTATCAATTCGAATGGGCAGTCGGTTCGGAGTTGACGCGAATCCATCCGCACCCGGTCGAATGCCCGCCACACGTCGCCTCCGACGCCGGCCTGCCGGACGGCCTCCCCGCACGCGGTCAGGCCCAGTTCCTGCGTCGGGCCCGCTTCGCCCTGGAACGCGACCAGTCTCAGCCCCGGCAACGCTATCACCTGGGCCTCGACCTGCGTTTTCTGGAAGACTGGCGCAACGGCGCCTATTTCGATCGCAGCGACGTCAAACTGATCGAGCAGTTCGAGGCCGCCGCTACGCTGCTGGACGTAAAACGCGAGGCCGGCCACGGTCAGGCCACGCACCTCTGCAGCCTGCCGCGGCGGCTCTCGCAGAAGTTCTGGACGACGATGATCAACCGGGCGATCGCCGTCCAGGTCGGTGAAGCGCTCACCTACCTCAATCGCAAGCACAACACCGACTACTTCAACGCTCAGGCCCTCTTATGGCCCGGCGAGGAGAACCAACCTTGGCTCGCCCAGTTTCCCGACGCCCGAAAGGATCTGCTCCAGCGGCGCCGTCTACTCCTGTTCCGGGTCTTCGGCCGAGACCTCCTGGACGCCCGTCGCATGCTCCAACGAATGGCCCTTCCCTGTTTCCTGGCGGCCACAAGCCTGCGAGCTCAGTTCGATCCCGAGTACCTCGACGGCAGCCTGGGCTACACGCCTCTCACGGATCTCGAGGCCGCCGTCCCGGAACCATCACCGATCCCTCGCTACTGCAAGTGGACCGAACAAGCCGGCGCCGACTACCCTGCTATGGCCGAATTGCTGCGCAGCACGCGTCCTTCGATCCTTGCCCTAGAGCAGGCCGAGGCCCTGCGCGCGGTGCGGATCGCGATGCATGTCAATCGAGACGGGCTGCGGCGACTCGTGCGACGCTTTGCTGAGCAACCGAGCTTGCGGGACCGCACCATTGCTCAAGCCATGCCGATCATCGACAAGGTGACCCGCGAAAAGACGCGTTACTCCCGTCTATTGGTCGGCCTTCGGGTCCACCACGAACTGACCCGCCTGCATCACGCTGGCTACCTGGGGCTGTTCGAGACGCTGTATCACTCCTGCGAGCCCGCGGCGAAGCAGGCGACCTAGCGGAACGCCGCGAAATCGCGATCGCCCGCAGGCCCACCGTCGAACTCAATGCCTCCCAGTACTCCTCAGTCGAGCGGGAAGTTCTCGTCGGTGCTCTGCTTGCGATAGATGGGCAGATGGCGATAGTAGACCTCGAGGATCATCGTGGCCATGGCCGTGCAGTAGAGCCGGCCGCCGGACTTCACACAGTGATCGCCGGCGTCAGTGCACCAGCTCCCCGCCTCATGCCCCTTGGTGGCCTGGGTGCTGGTGAGCATGTCGCGCATTGCGGTGTTCCACTTCTTCCACTCTTCGCCCTCCCAGTGGCGCATCACCTGGGTGGTGTAGTAGTTGAAGTACATGTTCGACTTACTGGGCCCTTGGGCGGCGAGCCCCTTGATGCCCTTTTCCAGGGCCGGGTTATCATGCTTCCAGCCCAGGTACATGCGGCACAACAGGCCGATGGCGGTGGTCGCCGGCCCCTTGCCTGGATCGGTGTAACCGTAGTTCGCCCCACCGTTGGCCTGGACTGAATCAAGGAAGTTGAACGCCTTCTTGACCGTCACCGGCGGGATCCGCAAGTAGCCCATGTGACCGCTCTTGAGCGCCATGATCTGCCAGCCGACGACCGACGTGTCGCCTTTCTGACGCGGCGAATAACGCCAGCCGCCACCGATCGGATCCTGGGCGTAGCAGATGAAATTGATCGCCTGCTGCGCGGGCGTGTAAAGCCCCTTGTCATGCGTCATCGCATAGGCTTCGCACAATACGATTGAGGCAATGCCGTGCGAGTACATGGTGCCGGAGTCGTTGAGCGCCCCGCCTTGCGGGCTGACCTTCATCTGACTGACCAGGAAGTAAAGGCCGTTCTTGACCTCATTCTTGTACTTGCCCGTCTTGTGCGTTTGCCCGGCGCCAAGCATCGGCAGCAGGGCCAAGCCGGTGGCGGCCACGCGCGCTTTGACGTTCTCCCCGGAATTCCGGCATTGGTTGCGGCATTTTGGCGCCAGGCCGTGGGCCAGGGTCCAGCCGCCGTCCGGCATCTGGTGCTCGATGAGCCACTTCAACCCAGCAGCCACGGCCCGTTCGCTGGCCTCGTTTCCGCCCGCCGCCGCCACCAATTTGTCTTTGCCGACCCCGCGGCCTGCCAAAGCGCTTCCCGTAAAGGCACCGACCGAGGAGAGGAGATCGGACTTCGGGGCATGCTCCAAGCCTATGTTGCTCAGTTCCACCGCGACAGTGGCCGATTCGGTGTCGACGCTCGCGACGTCCATCGTGGTGTCCGCGGTCGTCTCCACGGGCAACAACTCGGTCTGACTCACGTCGATCTGTTCGACCGGCTCCTCGATTTCCTGCAGTTCATCCAGCTCCTCGGCCTCCGAAACCGAGGCCACGACCTGATGCGTGACGTTCTTGGGCGGAGGTTCCGTGGTTAGAATCGCCAGCACAAGCAGTGCAACGATGTGCACGACCATGCTGACCAGCCAACTGGGGGCCATTTGCAGAATACTGGTGAACAGCCCCGTCTCGCGCCGATACTCCACCTCTGTCGCAGCGCTGGCCTGGGCCGCCTTCTTCTCCTTCGCTTCGGGCGAGGCCGCTTTCGCCTCAGGCTGAGTTGCTTTCGCCTCAGGCTTCGTCGGCTTCGCCTCGGCCTTGGCCGTTTTCGCCTCGGCTTGGGCAGCCGGCTTCTTGGCCGCGACTTCGGACTTCGCCGGAGCCGGGGTTTCGGGTGCTGGGGTTTTCCCCTCGCTAGAAGGATTCTCTGCCATGGCTTCTCACTCCAGAATCTGCGTCCGTACGGGGCATCGCGCACCCGTGGCCCACCGTCGATTGCGCATACCTGAACTGTTCAGATTACACACCCACCCAGCCAAACGCAAGCAACGCTCCTACTTTGTCAGGAACCGCCCGCGGCCAGGGAAGCATCAAGCTCAACCGTTCGTGCCTTGCCTGCCAGCGATTGCAGCGACAAACCCCTCAATCTAGCTAGCCGAGAGACTGGCATCAGGCCCTACACTATTTTTTCGCCCTGTTCTGACCGGTTTATTCCCTCGCCCCCCTCCATTTCCGGTTCGCAGGAACCTACCCAAACCGCCAGTTCCCAAAACCGGCCGATTTAGTACAATGACGGGTCTGAATTCGGGCCAAGCCCCTACTCTAGACTTGTTGGGAGAATACGGAATGGCTAGCAAGAAGAAGAAGCTGGAGACGGTCTTCCTCGTCTGCGAAGAGACCGGCGACTACAACTACTGCCTGCGGCGCAAGACCGGCGGCGAAAAACTGAAGCTCAAGAAATACTGCCCCCGCCTTCGCAAACACACCGTCCACGCCGAGAAGAAGAAGTAACGCCTCGCGCGACATGGTCTCTTCATGGTCAAGCGCTGGCATATTCACCCCCACGACCCGGAACGCATCGCGACATTGCAGCAGGCGGCGGGGATCCCGGCCGTCATTGCTCAATTGTTGATCTCCCGCGGCATCTGCGAACCCGGCGTCGTTCGTCAGTTCCTTGACCCCAAGCTCTCCCACCTCCGCGCCCCCGAATTGCTGCCCGGCTGCTCGCAGGCCGCCCAGCGAATCGAAGAGGCCCTGCGGGCGGGGCGACGGATCGTCGTGTATGGCGACTACGACGTGGACGGCATCACCGGCACCTCCATCCTGTGCCAGTGCCTGAGAATGCTCGGCGGCAACGCGGGCTACTATATCCCCCATCGACTCGAGGAAGGCTACGGTCTGAATCACGATGCGATCCGCCGCTTGGTCGCGGAAAAGGCCGAGTTGCTGGTGACGGTCGATTGCGGCATCACCAGCGTCGCCCAAGCGGACACCGCCCGGGAGTGCGGCCTGGAGTTGATCGTCACCGATCACCACGAACCGGGCCCCCAACTGCCCGACGCCAGCGCAATCGTCCACCCTCACCTCCCTGGCCAGGGGTACCCGTTTGCCGGCCTGAGCGGCTCGGGAGTGGCCTTCAAGCTAGCTTGGGCCCTATGTCAACAAGCTAGTGGCGCCAAAAAAGTCGGCGAACGAATGCGCAACTTTCTGCTCCAGGCCGTTGGCCTGGCGGCCCTGGGCACCGTCGCCGATGTCGTGCCACTGGTCGACGAGAATCGCGTCTTGGTCCGCCATGGCCTGGCCGCTATCCGCGAGTCGCCCGTGCTGGGTCTCGAATGCCTGATTAATGCCGCGGGCCTCGCCGACAAACGCTCGCTCGGATCCGAAGACGTCGCCTTTACCTTAGGACCACGTCTGAACGCCGCCGGCCGCCTCGGCGAGGGCCGCTTGGCCGTGGAACTACTCACGACCGATCGACCCGATCGCGCCCAGGAACTGGCCCAGTATATCCATCAACTCAACGAACGCCGTCAGGGAGTCGAACGCAGCATCTATCTAGCCGCCAACAAACAGGCGAAAGAACAGTTTGACCCGGAAAACGACGCCGCCCTGGTCCTTGCCGACCACGACTGGCATCAGGGCGTCATCGGCATTGTGGCCGGCCGACTGGCCGAAAAGTACCACCGGCCCGTGATCCTGGTCGCCTGGGACGCACTCGGCGTCAAGCCTGGCCTCGGCTCCGCGCGCAGCGTGCCCGGCTTCAATCTCCACGCCGCCCTGGTCGCCTGCTCCGAACACCTCATGACCTTCGGTGGCCACGCCGCCGCTGCCGGCCTGACGATCCAGCCCAATCGGCTGGACAGCTTCCGCCACGATTTCTGCCAGTACGCCGCTACGCACATCGGGGCAGACGAACGCATTGCGGAGTTACGAATCGACGCCGAAGCCCCGTTGAGCGCCTTCACCCTCCACGTAGCCGACCAGATCGAACAACTGGCCCCCTTCGGCCAAAGCAACGCCCGACCTCTCCTGTGCGCCAGTGGCGTCACACTTGCCGAGCCACCCCGTCCGATCGGCGCTGACGGCCGTCACCTCGCCCTGCGTCTGCGTCAACACGACGTCGTGCTCCGCGCCGTGGCCTTCGGCGGCGGCGAATGGGCCGAAGAATTGGCCGCCGTAACCAAGCCCCTGGACATCGCCTTCCGTCCCGTGATCAACAACTTCCGCGGCCGCCGCAGCGTCGAGCTCCAATTGGTCGACTGGCGTCCCACCACTCTTCCCAACCGCTCGTCCTTGCCGTAGCATCCGCCACTCGTGTGGGCGGACCCGACCAACCCCAACCCGGCAAGTTTTCGAAGAGGCGTTGACCGAACTAACGAAGAGGTTAAAATGACTGCTTCCTTCGCCTTTCGGGGCGTAGCTCAGCCTGGCTAGAGCGCTTGGTTCGGGACCAAGAGGTCGCTGGTTCAAATCCAGTCGCCCCGACTTGCGATTAAGTCCTTATCCCGAAGGGACTTACGAGACGGCCGCCGCGAGCGGCCGACGTCGTTTCTTGGGCTCGGTGATATAAACGGTGATACAAAAAGGGCGGCGAAAGGTGCAACTAGAGGGGCGACTGGCAGTCATTGCGGCCGTGCTCCTGAATCGCTGTTGAAGCCGCGCAGAAGTCCATCATCGCCCCCCCCGCATGTGAAGTGACCGAACACGCCCGCCAAGATCGACGCCCCGGCTCCATCGGCCGTCCAGCCAAGCAAGCCTTTGCCATCCACTCCTTAGCGGGAGATGGAAGACTGGCTGGACACCAGGGGGCGTCTTCATCGTCGCCCGGAACAGTCGACGAGTGGCTCACTCCTCCAGATCAGATCGACGTGGGCCACCACAAACCGCACCGGTTGCCAGGTAGCCTGGAGTTCGCCGACTAGCCGAAGCATCTCCGATTCGCCTCGCACCTGCCCAACGTCCAGGTGCGCCTGGAAAGCCCGCTGGGGAGCTACCGGCCCGAATCCCGAAGACGGCCTGCTGCACCATTGCCTGGAGACCTACAAGACGGATCCCTGCTCGTGCTGCCCCATGGGACGATGATTCGTACCGGCTGAAATCGAGCGAAATCGTCTTTGCACCAGAAGGCAAACAGGAGAGACGGGAGGGGATCG
>JBDKTH010000250.1:0-8233 GCA_039680305.1 Thermoguttaceae bacterium
GGCAGGATCGTGTTGATCATGGTCGTGGAAGGGAACCCCGCGGCCCAGAATTCGCCGCCGCGCCGCGGGGAGTAAGACACCCCGGTCTGGTACATCCCACCGCTGCCCAGCGTGCCCATGCAGGCGACCGGGCTGTTCGAGGTGGGAGCCGTCCCGAGGGCGCTACTCTGATTGGCCACCCCCCCGCCCTTGACCCGCCCGCCATCCGTGCCGAGGCACCGTTCGCCCATGGCGATCGTATTGCTCAAACCGTCGGTGATGTCGCGAAAGTTGAACGTCTTCCGGCAGGCGAACGGGCCGCGAGTGGCCGTCTCCCAGACAGTCGGAGTCCAGTCGCCGACACTGAGACAGTAGCTGTTACGACCGCACCCCGCGTAGCTCGACGTCTCGCTGGCCTTGCCGGCGCCTGGATCGGAGGCACAAAGATACGCGGGGATCACCGCCTTCCATGGAGGATAGGCAAGATTCACAGGCATATAGCTGTCGTAGGGCGGGTAGGTGACCCCATTGAACGTGCTAGTCGAACTGATCTGATCGAACAACGGCTTTTGCTCGACGAACGGCAAGATCGCCACCAGACCGCTCACGTACTGGTTCGCGACGGAGACGTTCATCGACAAGTAGGGCAAGGCCCGGTGGGTGTCGTGGTAATTGTGCAGGGCTACGCCGAGCTGCTTCATGTTGTTTGCGCACGACAAGCGGCGTGCGGCTTCGCGGGCCGCTTGCACCGCAGGAAGCAACAGGGCGATCAGAATCCCAATGATGGCGATGACCACCAGGAGTTCGACAAGGGTAAACCCGCAGTGCCGGGCGAATCTTCGTACGACGCGATCCATCTTCACACCTCACCGGTTCGAGAAAGAATGGGAGACCGTGTTCCGATGGCGAACCGACCGCTTCGATACGACGAATACGGTCCGGCTGCCCGTCAAGGGACGTGACGCTGCCTGCTTCCCTTGTTCCTTGTGGGCCGACGTGTCGCCTCCAGAAGCCGCCAAGGTTGCGGAGAACCACGGCGCCGCAAGGTCTCCGTAACAGGCTTCATGTCTGTGTCGCTATTGATAAGGATGTCCAAGAACGGAATCCTGTCAATTTCCATTCGCGCAACGGGATCGTAATCTTGCGCAAGACCAGCGAGAACGCACCCGTCTTCGGCCGATAGATGACTTGCGGGTTCATCGAGATCCTCGGACGCCCAAGTTCCACGCCCGTCGCCAATCCGCTCCCCGTGTGTTGCATTGGTTCCCAGGCGTAGTACAATTGCGCATGTCGTACCAAGGGCAGTGGCCGCCCCCTCTCCCATGGAGCAGGACATGACCGCGGGGATCCCGAAAGTCGCGCTGCTGGTGGAAACCTCGCTCGGCTACGGCCGGGCCTTCTTGCGAGGCGTGGTCCGTTACGCGCGGCTCCACGGCCCTTGGGCGTTCTACATCACGCCCGGCGACCTGCGTCAGGTGCTGCCCAAGATGGAAGAGTGGGGCGGTACGGGGATCATCGCCCGCGTCGAGACCCCGCAGGTGGCCAAGGCGGTTCTGGCGTCCGGGCTGCCGGTGATCTCGTTGGATCTGAACCAGCACCAGCTCGCACCGGACAACCCGCTGTCGGGCCTCTCGGAGGTCTGCCCCGATTCCCACAAGGCAGGTCGCCTCGCCGCCGAATACCTCGTGGAACGCGGGTTCCGCCACTTCGCCTTTGTCGGCGTCTGGGGTGATCCTCCCTGGTCCACGCGGCGCGAAGCCGGGTTTGCCTCACGACTCCGTGAGGCGGGCCTCCCCTGCCACATCTTCCCCTTGCCCCAGACGGCCTCCAACCGTCGCTGGGGCCGTGAGCAAGCGATCCTCGGCCAATGGCTCCGCACGCTTCCCAAGCCGCTCGGACTCCTGGCCTGCGACGACGACCGGGGCCGGCAAGCGCTCGAAGCCTGTCGGGCGGCCAACCTCCAGGTCCCTGAGGACGTCGCCGTCGTCGGCATCGACAACGACGAACTCCTCTGCGAGCTCTCCGATCCGCCCCTGTCCAGCGTGTCGCTCAACGCCGAGCGCGCCGGCTACGAAGCAGCCGCCTTGCTCGACGGGTTGATGTCCGGCCGCATCCGCCAACCACGCCGGATCTTGGTCGAGCCGATCCGCGTGGTCACGCGGCGATCCAGCGACGTCCTCGCCCTTGACGATCGCCAGGTGGCCCTTGCGCTGCGGTTCATTCGCGACAACGCCGTCCGGCCGATCGGCGTGGTCGACGTCGTCCGCCACGTCGGCTGTTCGCGCCGCACGCTCGAGCTGCGATTCCAGCAGACCCTCGGCCGGTCGGTGAACCGCGAGATCCAACAGGCACGGCTCGATCGCGCCCAGCGGCTTCTCGCCGAGACCGATCTCTCGGTCACTCGCGTGGCCGAGGCTTCGGGCTTCAGCAGCTCCAACTACCTGATCCGCCTGTTCCACCACCGCCTCGGCCTCTCGCCGGCCGCCTATCGCGACAAACTGCGTCATCCTGAGTAGTTGCTCCGGTCGCAAGCGACCGGGCTAAACGGGATGTCCTTCGAGCACAGGGGGAGGATCCCACACTTGCGCAATTGTGCAATCCCGCTGCGCAACGTTTCATCGACAGTCTCCTTGTCCACGGCTATGATCAGTCCTATCGGCTCGCTTCCGTCTCGTACCCGGCGAGCGGCCGAGTCCCGAAACGTCGCATTCGACAGAGCCAACCACCCGGAGCACCGATCATGGGTCAAATCTTCCTTGGCATGAACCTCGAAGCCATCCGCCGTCACGAGAAACCGTTCGAGTGGGGCGTGGAAAAGGCGGCCGAACTGGGCTACGACTACATCGAGCCGATGGTTCACTGGGGCCGCGAGCTGATGAGCGAGGCCAAGTACTATCATACCGTTTCGATGTGGGACGACCCACTGCGCATTCGCCGCGCCGCCGAGAAGGCCGGCCTGAAGGTCTCCGGGCTCCAGGCCCACGGACCGATCTGCCGGCCGGACGTCCATGGCGACTACCTGAAGCACGCCATCCGCTATGCGGCCGAGTGCGGCGCGCCGGTGGTCAACACGGATGAAGGCGTCAAGGCTCCGTGGACGACCGAGGAAGAGGACCACGTCCTGATGCGCTACATGCTCTACGAGGTGGCCCAGATGGCCGAACCGCGGGGGATCAAGATCGGCCTGGAATGCCACTCCCAGTATTCCAAGACCCCGGAAGGCCTCGACCGGATCTACAACCTCGTCCAGTCGCCGGCCATCGGCATCAACCTCGACACGGGCAACGCCTACCTCGCCGGCCAGGATGTCTACGCCTGGCTGGAACGGGTCGTTGATCGGCTGGTCCACCTCCATGCCAAGGACATCACCGTCGAACACTCATCGGCCGAGCGTGGCAAGGTCACCGGGACCCCGGTGGGCTGTGCCTGCGGCGACGGCGTGATCGACTGGCAACGGGTCATTGACATTGTCCGGCGCTGCCCCCGTGACATCGTCTTCTCCGTGGAATGCGGCTCGATCGACGACGCCGCGAGGAGCGTCAAGCATCTCCGTTCGTTGCTCAAGTAACCCATTGACCTTGCCGGCTCATCAGGAGTCCCCGCCATGCACAACCGGGCTACGCGACGCCAGTTTCTCGCCACCGCGGCCACGGCAGCCGCCGCGATGACTTGCGATCCTCGTCTTCTGGCCCAAGACGCGAAACCGGCGCCCAACCAAGGTTTTCGGGCGGGGGCCCATGCGATCGACATCACGCCCGAGCAGATGCCCGTGATCGTCAATGGCGGGTTTACCGAACGATCAGCCAACCGGGTCACGGACCGCCTCCATGCACGCTGCCTGGTGCTGGACGACGGCACGACCCGGCTGGCCATCGCGGTGGTCGACAACTGCCTGATCCCTCAACCGCTGATCGACGAGGCCAAGCGGTTGGCCAGCCAGGCCACGGGGATCCCCGAGAAGCAGATGCTCGTCTCGGCGACCCACACCCATTCGGCGCCGGCGGCCGTCGCGATCTTGGGCAGCCGAGCCGACGAAGCCTACGTCAAATTCCTGCCCGGCCAGATCGCCGAAGGCATCCGGCGGGCCGCGGCCAACCTGGCGCCGGCCAAGATCGGCTGGACGACGATCGCCGTGCCCGAGGGAACGTCGTGCCGCCGCTGGATCACGCGTCCTGATCGGGCAAAGACCGATCCATTCGGCGAGCCAACCGTGCGGGCGATGATGCACCCGGGGTTCCAGAATCCCGACTACGTCGCCCCCGCCGGCCCGGCCGATCCCGGTCTATCGCTTCTCGCGGTCCAGTCGCCCGAGGGACGGCCAATTGCGCTGTTGGCCAACTACTCGATGCACTACCACGGTGCGTCACCCGTCTCGGCCGACTATTACGGCGCGTTTGCCGAGGAAATCCAACGTCATCTTGGCGCAGACGGTCAGGATCCGCCGTTTGTGGCCATCATGTCTCAGGGCACCAGCGGCGACCTGCACAATCGCGACTATGACCAGCCGAAGTTCCGCTGGGACAAGGGCCTTTTGCAGTATGCCCAGGCGATCGCCGAACCGGCGATTGCTGCCTATAAGACCATCACGTATCGCGATTCGGTCTCGCTGGCCGCCGCGGAACGAACGATGACGCTGCGGCGCCGCGTGCCGGGCGCCGAACGTCTGGCTTGGGCCAAGCAGCTGGCCGCCAAGATCGGCGACCGGTTGCCGAAGACCCAACCGGAGATCTATGCCCTGGAGGCCATCTACCTCCACAACGATCCGGTCCGGACCTTCAAGCTCCAAGCCCTGCGGATCGGGGAGCTTGGAATCGCCGCCATCCCGTGCGAGGTGTTTGGGATTACCGGCCTGAAGCTCAAGGCCCAGAGCCCTCTTCTGCCGACGATCAACTTCGAGTTGGCCAACGGCTACGAGGGTTACATCCCGCCGCCCGAGCAGCACAAGCTGGGCGGCTACACGACCTGGCCGGCCCGCTCGGCCGCGTTGGAGGAAACCGCGGAACCGCAGATTGTCGAGGCGATGCTCAGCCTGTTGGAAGAGGTCGCCGGCAAACCGCGGCGCAAGGTCGTGGAATCCCATGGCACCTACGCCCAAGCCGTGCTGGCTGCCAAGCCGGCCGCCTACTGGCGCATGAGCGAGTTCCAGGGGCCTGTGGCCCGCGACTCGTCGGGCAATCAACGCGACGGCCGATACGAAGACGGCGTGGCCTTCTACCTCGACGGCCCCGCCTCCGACGCCTTCTGCGGCCCGGGCGTGGTCAATCGGTGTGCGCATTTTGCCGGCGGGCGCATGCTGGCCTCCGTCCAAGGCCTTGGCCCGAGCTACAGCGTGGAGTTCTGGTGCTGGAACGGGCTGCCCAGCGACGCCCGCCCGGTGACCGGCTACCTCTTCGCCCGGGCGACCGAAGGCCAGCAGCCGGCTTCGTCCGAATGCCTGGCGATTGCCGGAACGGCGCCCCAGCCCGGTCGGCTCATGTTCTCCTCCGGCCAGCAGGCCGACAGTCTCTGCGGCGGTCCGGAGATCAAACCGCGTACTTGGCATCATGTTGTCCTCGTGCGCGACGGACTCCAAGTCACGGTCTATCTCGATGGCAAGCCTTGCATCCAGGGCACGACCAAGTCGGCGGCCAGTGCCGATGCCTCGCGGCTGTTTTTCGGCGGGCGTTTCGACCAGACAGCCACCTTTGAGGGAAAGATCGACGAAGTGGCCGTCTACGCCCGAGCGATCGGAGCCGACGAGGTCGCCCAGCGTTTTGCGGCCGGATGTCCCAGCCAAGACGTGCGAGAATCATGAGTCTGTTGTAGAACGTGGCGATCCGAATCCCCTCTCCCAAAGGGCGAGGGAGCTGTGTCCAAGCCTCGCCGTTTGTTCGATCACAACCATCCGCCGAGCATCCCACCATCCCGACCTCGCGATCAAGGAGCCCCAGGTATGCCGTCCTCCAACACGTCCCGCCGCTTGACGACGTCTCGCCGTGACTTCCTCCAAAAGTCCGCAGCCATGGTCGGCGCAGGCGTGGTGGCCAGCCTTCCCTTGTCGCGCAGCGTCCATGCGGCCGGCAGCGGCGTGATCAAGTTCGGGCTGATCGGTTGCGGCGGGCGTGGATCGGGCGCCGCAGTGAACGCGATGAACGCCGGCAAGGACGTGCGACTGGTCGCCATGGCCGATCTCTATGAGTCAAAGCTCAAAGGAAGCCGCGATCGGCTGCGACATCAGAAAGGCCAACAGGTGGCCGTCGACGACGCCCACTGTTTTGTCGGCTTCGACGCCTATCAAAAGGTTTTGGCCAGCGACATCGATGCGGTAGTGATCGCCTGCACCTCCCATTTCCACCCGGCCTACCTCAAGGCGGCCATCGACGCGGGCAAGCAGACCTTCTGCGAGAAGCCGCATTCCCTGGATCCCATCGGGCTGAAGAGCGTCAAGGCCACCTGCGAGGCCGCCAAAGCCAAGGGGCTGAGCGTCGTCTCCGGGCTCCACAACCGCTACGACCCCGCGGTCCGGGAAACGATCCAGCGCATTCACGACGGCGCGATCGGCGACGTGGTGACGATTCAAGAAAGCTACGCCGTGCCTCCGTACCACGTCCACCAGCGCAAGCCCGAGTGGAGCGAGATCGAGTGGCAACTGAACAACTGGTACCATTTCAACTGGCTGGCCGGCGATCAGTGCTTGCAGCAGTTGATCCACAGCATCGACAAGGCGGCTTGGGTCTTGCACGATAAGCCGCCGGTCCAGGCCTGGGGCGTCGGCGGCCGGGCGGCCTGTTGTGGGCCCCAGTTCGGCGACATGTTCGACCACCAGTCGATCATCTTCGAGTACGAAAACAACGTCCGCGTCTACGGCATCTGCTGCAACCAGGTCGGAAGCCACAGCCAGATGCTCGACGAAATCTACGGGACCAAGGGATACGCCGTCCCGCTGCAAGGGATCATCAAGGGCGAGACGAACTGGCGTTACCAAGGCCCGCGGGTCAGCCCCTACGACGAAGAGCACCGGTTCTTCTTCCAGTCGATCCGCGACCAGAAGCCGATCAACAACGGCGAGTACATGGTCGGCACCACGATGCTGGCCATCATGGCCCAGATGGTCTGCCACACCGGCAAGCGGTTGACCTGGAACCAGGTGGTCAACTCGAAGTATTCCGTCGCTCAGGATCGCTATGGGTTCGACATGGAACCGCCCGTCAAGCCGAAGACCGACGGCTCCTATGCGATCGCCATCCCAGGGCTCACTCCGTTTGCCTAACACCAAGCAACCTCGCGTGACATCGAAGGAGACTCCCATGAGCGGATTCGGCGATCGTCGTCATTTTCTCAAGGCCGTAGGCGCAGCGACCTGTGCAGGCATGTTTTCCTGGCGTGCAGAAGCCGCAGAAGCGGGGCAGGGGGCTCCGCATGCGACCAAGCTCGGTTGGCGTCTGGGGTGCAACGCGTATTGTTTCAACCAGTTCACGTTCTACGAGGCGATCGACAAGGTGGCGTCGCTGGGACTCAAGGAGATCGTGGGATTCAACTGGCAGAAGCTCAGTCCGGCCAAGCCCAGTGTGCTTTTCGCGGAGACGATGTCGGCGTCCGACCGCCGGGAGACCAAACAGCGGTTGAGCGACGCCGGCGTCCATCTGTCCGCCTGCTATTGCCGGGCGTTCGATGAAGAAGATGCCTGTCGGCGGTTGTTCGATTTCGCCAAGGACATGGGGATGGAGACCCTCGACGGCGAGCCGCGTGCCGAAGTCTTCGACATGCTGGAACGGCTCTGCGACGAGTATCAGATCAACGTGGCGGTCCACAGCCACGCCAAGCCGTCGCCCTATTGGCAGCCCGAAACGCTGCTAAAGCTCTTCGAGGGACGCAGCAAGCGGATCGGCGCATGCTGCGACACGGGCCACTGGGCCCGCTCCGGGCTCTCGGCCGTCGAAACCCTGGCCAAGCTCCAAGGCCGGATCATCACCTTCGATTTGAAGGACGTCAACGACCAGGGCGTCTGCGTCCCATTCGGCGCCGGCAAGGCCGACATTCGCGGGCTCCTCAAGGAACTCCACCGGCAGCGGTTTCGTGGTCTGCTCGGGATCGAGTACGACCAACGGGCCCAGAATCTGGAAGCGGACCTCGCCCAGTGCGTGGCCTACTTCGATCGTGTGTGCGGCGAGTTGAGCACCACTTAAGGGCGAAGCCCACCGACCGGCGCACTGTCGTCGCGCACTCCCAGTCCGCGGAACAAGGTCAGGTCGATGGTCTCGGCGAGGAAATGCAC
>JBDKTH010000167.1:0-3966 GCA_039680305.1 Thermoguttaceae bacterium
GGTGCGATTGTCCCCACTGCCGGCCAGAGGCTTTCGTCGGCCGATTCGCTCGACATGCCCGGCTCGGAGATCGCGGCCGGAGGCATCGTTGCGGCGGCGGGGGCCGGCTCTGTGGCAGCGAGGGGGATCGCGATCAGCGTAATTCCTGCGGAATTCATGGCCCAAGCGGTCAGCGGGCTTGCCAGCACGCAGAACAGGGCGCACATCCAAACGCCGTGGCGGATCGCCGGGTCATGGCGCGCCACGGTTCGCCCCAGCACCCAGGCCAGCAGCACGACCAGCAGGATCTGCGCCAGCACATTCACCCCCAACACCCCCAGTGAATCTACCCCGTGCAACGCGATGAGCGTCTTCATGATGGTCTTCTCCTGCCTTTCGACTTGGTGGACTTTGCTTCATCCAGCATCACGCGAATTCGTTGGGCTTCCTCGTCCGACAGCCGGCCGCCCTCCAGGAGCGTCATGACCAGCCCGGCTGCCGAACCTTCAAAGGCGGCGTTGATCAGCTTTTCCGCCAATTGCGACTGGACCACTTGTCGCGGGTGAACGGCCGCATAGACAAAGGTATTCCCCTCGCTGCGGTGGCGGAGCCAGCCTTTCTCTTCGAGCCGTGTGATCGTGGTCAACACGGTATTGCGAGCCACCGGGCGCTGGCGCCCGATCTCCCGCCAGACCTCGGCCACCGTGGCCTCACGGCGATCCCAGATCACTTGCATGATCTCCAACTGCGCGTCCGACAGCGGCGTCAAGTCTTCCATTGTGCTGCGGTGACCTCCGTTTGGCTAAAATACTGACATCTGTAGGCATTTTACCTATTGTTGTAGGCATGTCAAGAGGGCGGATGCTTGCATGCGGCCGTTGCAGGGGTTACCCTAATCGGATGCAGTGACCACCCCACCCAAGCAACAAGGACCCCGCTGATGCGAAAACTAGCCATGTTCCTGGCGGTACTGTTGGCCGCCACGGCTCTCGTCCCGAGTGTCTCCACGGCGGCCGAACCGGCCGGCCGGGCGACGAAGCCGAAGAAACTCAACGTCCTGTTCATCGGCAACAGCTTTACCGCCTGCCACAACCTCGCGCAAGTCGTCAAGGCCATGGCCGAGGCGGGCGATCCAAACCTCCAGTTCGACGTGACGACGGTCATCTACGGCGGCCGGCGTCTGGTGGATCACTGGCGATTGGGCACGCCGAACTTCGTGCGTATCGCCCAGCTCACGGCCGAGGAAGAGCAGGCCACCGTGAAATCGCTGGAAGCGATGGTCGCCAAGGATCCCAACGACAAGTATGCCGCGGCCGCGCTGGCGCGCCATCGCCAGCTGAGCAAATCGCTCGAGAGTCAACGCAAGAAGTGGGACATCGTCGTGCTCCAGTCGTACCGCGACGATCTCCAGGGCGACAAATCGCTGTACGTCGAGTACGCGCCGAAGTATGCGGAGCTGATCAAGGCCCAGGGGGCGCGGGTGGTGCTCTACGAGACGACGCCCACCACGCAGAATGCCAAGCCGCTGGTGGCCCCGCCGGATCCGGCCCCGGTGCTCGAGAAAGCCAAGGTGATCGCCGCCCTGGCCAAACGTTGTGACGCGACCGTGGTCCCCATGAGCATGGTCGGACTGCACTGCCAGCGAGTGCGTCCGGACCTGCCGCTGCGCTACGTGAGCGACGGGCATTTGAACCAGACCATGGGCTACCTGACGGCCTGCACCTTCTACGCGGCCCTGTTCCACCGCAGCCCGGAGGGTCTGCCGATCGACACCGTCAATGAAAAGGCCCGCTCGAAGGACGGCAAGCCGGCGCAGGATCCGGACGGCGGCCCGCTGAAGCGGACGTTTTCCGCCAAGGATCGCACCGACCTGCAGCGCATCGCCTGGGAAGGCCTCCAGCAGTACCAGGAGTTGGCGGCCAAGGTGACGAAGTAGGGTTCATCCGGCGGAAGCTTGCCTGAAGGGACGTTTCCGCCGGAAGAACCCGAAGTAGGTTGTAGCCGATCGTGGGGCCTTGTCGCATGCGAGCCCCACCAGAATCGGACGGTGGGGCTCGCTCGGCTTTTGGTGATTTTGCCGTTTCAACCCTCCCGCATTTCCTCGCCGTGCCACGCGTTCTCCCTTGATGCCCCTCGACCCACCCAACAACCTTCGGGTCCGCTTCACACACCCTGCCGGCTGTGTCTTTCAAGGCTTCGTCTTTCCAGCCTTACCCATTTCAACCAACTCAGCCAGACGGTATTCGATCTCCAGCAGCTTCTCGCGGGTCCTCAGTTCGGACTGCGCGATTCCATGCCGGATCAGGAATACAGCCCCAATAACAAGAACGACCACGCCGAAAACACTCAGCCATAAGCCGACGATCCTGTCCGGTATCAGTAGAGACATGATCATGAACATGGCTACGGTGAGAACCACGCCCCCCCAAGTCATGCCAATTAAGAACGAGGTGTCAGACTTCAGATCCATCGAGCCACGCCGAAGAACGCGCACGCCCAGGATGGCGAAGCCGACGCAGAACAGCACACCTAGAGCGACTGGAAGCCGGGCGAGCAGCGGCACTTCCGCCAGCGGCGGGATAATCGCAAACACCCCAAGGAGCACGGCAAAAACCACGCTCATGACGGTGCCGCCAAGCCACACCTTGCGATCGGTTCCCGTAATTCGTTTCTCCAGCATGGCCCGCACCTCTTGATCGTATCGTTCTTTCACGGCGGGAGTCATCGGCTCCAGTTCTAACAACCGTTCGCGGAAACTGTCATTCATGGTTCGCCCTCCTCGCGTTCTAGGATGGCCCGAAGTGCTCGTTTGGCGTAGCAGAGACGTGATTTGACCGTCCCCAAGGGAACGGCGAGAATGTCGGCCATCTGCTCCAGGGAAAGGTCGTCCATGAAGTGAAGCGTCAGCACTTCGCGGTGGGCCAGCGAGACGCGACTGAGGGCGCGGTGTACTTGCTCGGCGTCCTCGAAATGCCAACCCTTCTCGGCCTCCGTAAGGTCTGCCATGTCGGCGTTGTCTTCCAACCGAGCCTGCTCTCGATAGTGGCCCCGCCAATGACTGGCGGCTGTACGTCGGGCAACCTGATACAGCCATGTCGGGAGACGTTGCGGATCGTCCAGCGCCTTGATTCCCTTCAAGACCTTCATCCAGGTTTGCTGCAAGACATCCGACGCATCCACCTCCGATGCAACCAGTCGGCGCACATAGAAAAGCAGTCGCCCTTCCCATTGGCGGATCAACTCGTCCAGTGCCTCTTTCTCCCCTCGCTGACAGCGGAGAACCAGCAATTCCAGCAGGATGGCATTCTTGTCTCGCGCCAACGGTTAACCCTCCCACGTCCTCTATTCTAGTCGCTGGCGAACCGCGTCAGGTTCAAATGTAGCACTCCGGAATTCGCCCGCCCGCTCGCCCCCCCTGCCAACCGAGGCATCGGAATGGTTGGCCCGTTGGGCCGAAAGGTGGTGGAGAATGGAAGACTGGATTATCTCGGAGCGGCGACCCGATTACCAGGGCGGTGCCCATCGCTTGAAGAACGCCTGGGCTTCGGGCCGCCTGTGGTCCGGCGGCCTCGCGCATGGGTCTTGTCGGCCTCGCATCTCTGGCGTGCCTCGAAGTGTGCGTCCCGAAGGGGCGTCGGTTCTTCCAGCGAAGGGCGACGCCCTGGTTGCAGAAGACGTTCACCGCCCCACCCTTTTTTCACCTCCGTTCCTTCGGCCCAACGGGCCAACCGTTCTCCGGGAACGTGGCGTCAGATCGCCGTTAGGCGATAGCAGGGACCATGAAACGGGCCTAACGCCTAACGGCGCTCTGACCCCAAGGACTCCCTTCGCCAAGGCGACGGTTTCGGATTGGCCGTGAACCGAGCGAGCCCCACCGGAATCGCCTCTTGCGGGCAGGAGGGCCGTTCACGGTCCTTTCCGCCGTAGGCGGTCTTAGGCCCGTCGTTCACGACGGGTTAACGGGACACACATCCCCTGGGTTCGTCC